>NZ_JAZHYN010000005.1:0-104158 GCF_036576025.1 Methylocystis borbori
GATTGGTCCTGCGCCGGCGCCCGCGCCAGGACCCGGTCCCGGGCCTGCGCCCGCGCCGGGTCCCGGACCGGGGTTTGGACCAGGGGAAGGCGGCTTCGTTCCCTGGATCGATGAAGGCGGCCCAGGTCCGTGGTGGGACGATGGTCCGCCGCCGCCCCCGCCAATTTGCCCCCCGGGCTCGCATCTCGCGACAAACGGCTTGCAGTGCTGCCCACTCGGCCAGATCCCGGGCTTTGGCGGCGTGTGTCAGCCGATATGCCCCAATGGCGCCGCGGGTCTTGAATGCTGGCACGGATTCCAGCCCGGCCATGGCCCCGGGCCGGGAGGGCCGGGCATTTGCTGGAACGGCGCGGCGCCGACGAAAATCCCGGCTTGCGCGCCAAACACGCTCGCCTGCAACAAATGCCCGAAATCGCCGCTGAAGAAGTGCCCCGCCGGGTTCAATTTGGTCACCGCCCCGCCGGGGATCCCAAACGTCACATGGCTCTGGAGCAATGCGACCTGCGTGGCGAGCCCGGCGCAGGCGGCTTGTTCGCCCGGCACGACATTTTGCGCGGCGTGGGGAACTTGCGCGGCCGGCGCGCAGGTCGGCCTCGACGGCCTCTGCCACCCGGCCATGTGTCCCGCGGGACAGACGGCCTTTCCCGCGAACAAATGCTGTTTGAACGGCGCCGCGCCCAATGCGCTTGGCCAATGTCCCGGCATTCCGGCGCCGCCGCTGTGGTTCCTCAACTTTCTCGCGACGGGAAGCGGACCCTGCATTCCGCCGAACTGCTCCTATTACGAGTTTACGGTCGTCGGCGGGGAGCGCTTCGGTCGCGGCTCGCTCACCCAGCGCATCGCCTTGCCGCCGGGATCCGACTTTCCGGAGGCGCGCGTCACCCGGGCGCCTAAATATTGCCCGGCTTCGAGATGGTCCTGCGCGAAGGAAGGCGACGCCTTTACCTGCGGCGTTGAAGATTGCGGGCTCGCGCCCGGCGATCAGGTCGTGGTGCGGCTCGAAGGAAAGGTGGCGCCCGACCTGACGGAGCCGCCGCCGGCCCCGATCGAGAAGACCGCTTGCGGCGTGCTCGAATGGCGCGAGATGGCCGGGCGTAGCCCCGCCGCGCCCGTTGAGCAGCCCGGCGGCGAGACGCGCAGCAAGGCGCCGCCCCCGCAACGAGAAGGACAAAAGGATACGACGGGCGGCGGCGTCACGCCCAGCAAACAGGCCTGCTGGACGATTCGCATCGTCGGGAAGACGCCGCCACCGCCGGCTTGCCCGCCAAACTATGCCGCTACGGCGGACGGCCAGTGTTGTCTGAGCGCGCAGATCACGACAGGCGGCGTTTGCTGTCCCGCCGGCCAGCGACCGGACGCGCAGCGATCGGCTTGCGTCCCCGTCTGCGCCGGCGGCCGCGTTTGGAACGGCGCAACCTGCGCCTGCCCGCCGGGCGCGACCGAGCGACGCGGACAATGCGTCGGGAAAGTCACGCCGTCGCTTCCGGAGCCGCCCGTTCCGCCGCCGGTCATCGAGCGCCAGCCCTGCCCGCCGGGGACGATCGGCAAATGGCAGCCGAACTGCCGGCCGGTCGTCGAGCGGCAGCCTTGTCCTCCCGGCACGGTCGGCAAATGGCAGCCGAACTGCCAGCCGATTGTCGAACGGCAGCCCTGTCCTCCGGGGACGGTTGGCCGATGGCAACCGAACTGCCGGCCCATCGTCGTGCGGCAACCTTGCCCGCCGGGGACGGTGGGCAGATGGCAGCCGAACTGCCGGCAGATCATCGTGCGGCAGCCTTGTCCGCCGGGGACGGTGGGCCGGTGGCAGCCGAACTGCCGGCCGATCATCGAGCGGCAGCCTTGCCCTCCGGGCACGGTGGGCAGATGGCAGCCGAATTGCCGGCCGATCATCGTGCGGCAGCCTTGCCCTCCCGGCACGATCGGCAGTTGGCGACCGAATTGTCGGCCGATCATCGAACGGCGCCCTTGCCCTCCGGGGACGGTCGGCGCGCCTCCCAACTGCCGGCCGATTTTCAGGCAGCCGCCGACAGGAGGGCAAACGCCGGGATGGCCGGGGCAAAGATCGCCGGATTCGCGAGGGCGGGGCTTTGGCGTCCCGCTGTTCCAAAGGTGAGAAGCAAAGCTTTGCGACCCAGTCGTATCTGAACGTCAGATCTAAGAAGCGCGCGGCGCGCTATTCTTCGCGCGCCGCATCCAAGAGGAAAAACCGCACCATCTCGCGCGAAGCGTCGGGGCCGTGGCGGTCGGCGAAGGAGCCCTCGGGATCCCCGCCCGACCAGGCGTGGCCGAGACCCTCGATAGCCCAATATTCCAGTTGCGGCGCGCCTCGCGCGTCCGTGACGATGGTGCGACTGTAATCGCGCCCGCCCGCCGATCCAATCTCTCGCGTTTCGCGGGAAAGCGCGCCGGCATGACTCCTCCGCGCCATTGCGACGATATTTTCGGCGTTGATCGGATGCACCTTCTGATCGGCCGCGCCGTGGAAAATGATTGTGCGCATGCTATCGCGAGATAGCGACGCTCGCGCCGCGCTGGGACCAACTTTGCCGCTCATGACGGCGAAGGCGGACGCCACGTCGCCGGCCGAGCCGTGGGCGAGGCCGGAATGTATGCCGACCGCGGCGTAAAGCTCGGGATAGGTCGCGGCCATGGTCGCGGCCATGGCGCCGCCGGCGGACAGTCCCGCGACATAGACGCGCGACTCGTCGACGCGCCATTCGGCCATGACGGCGCGGGTGACGCCGGCGATGAGGCTGGGCTCGCCTTTCTCGCGCGTCTGATCGCCTGGGTTGAACCAGTTCCAGCAGCCCATCTGATTGGCCTTGGTCGACTGTGCGGGATAGGCGACGAGGAAGCCATGTTCTTCCGCTAGGGCGTTCATCCGCGAGCCGACGGCGAAGTCGTCCGGATTCTGCGTGCAGCCGTGAAGCATCACGATCAACGGGCGTTCGCTGTTTCCGAGACTGCTCGGCGCATAGACTTTATAGTCGCGGGCGCCCGCCGGGCCGACATGGCTGCGCGCTAGATAGGCCGCGCCGGGCGGAACGTCGATTTTCGGGGCCTTGCGCAGCGTGATGAGCGGCGCGCCGCTTTGATCGAGGCCGGGAAGGCCCGCGTGGCGCAAGAGCTCCAACGTTTCGCCAAGCGGTCGCCGCACGCGGAAGGTCGGCGGATGCGGCTCGGCGTGCGCGGCCGGCTGCGGCGTCGCCGGCCCCGCGCCGTGCGGCGTCAGCGCGCGCATTAGAACGCGTGTCGCTTCCGCGAGATTTTGCTCGCGCGTCAATTGCGTCGCCTTGTTCAAGGCGCTCGTCAGGATGTTTTTCATTTTGTCTAAGCCCCGGGGAGGGAGGGAGGATTAGAAGATGCGGTCGTGAAGCGCCGCCTTCACGGATTTGCTCGCTTGAAGCGCGCCGAGCACGGTGAGGGATTCGATGGTCTCGCGCGCGAGCTCCGGCGTGACGTCGTCAGCGATCGACGCGAGTCCCAGGACATGGATACGCAGCTTGCCGCCCGCCGCCTTCACCGCCTCGAGGTCGTCGCGGCTGTAGTGTCGCAAGCCAAGCTCCAGCGTGTTTCGCACGATGGATTGTTTGACCGCGTCCGAATGCGCGCCGAGTTGATTGCGGATCGCGGTGCGGATGAAGTCGCTGCGGTTGGAGTAGAAGCCTTCGCGCACGAGCAGATCGATATGGCCGAGATCGACATATCCGACATTGATCGTGATTTTCTCGGTCTCCGGGGAACGTTCCCGCAATTTATATATGTCCGCCATCGCCATCCTCAGACCATCTGTATGGATGGTATATGGAGGACTGATGGGGCCCCGGCAAGAGGGGCCGCGCCTATTTTTCCGCAGCCCGTCGATATGGCGCGTAGCGGCCGTCCCCCGCCGCGCGTCGCCGTGGTTCCAGCAGCGGGCGCCGTCGAGCGTAGGATACTCCGCCGCAAGCAAGCGTTGGGCCTTCGCTCCCCTCGTCGAGATGCGTCTAGCTCAACGGACGCGTGCGGAACTCACGATCAGCGCCGAATGACTGGAACTTTTGAGCGGCGGAGGCTTTTGCGAATTCTCTCCCGATTTCCCGGGGTTTTCTTCCCTCTGTCTTGACGCCGCCGCGCCCGGCGCCCTTATGTGCGCGGGCCGCCGCCTCCCGGCGGCCAGGGTCACGCCTTTAGGAGAATTTCCCATGTCCTTTGTGGTTGCGCGCCGCGCATTCGTCGTTGCGGCCCTCTCGCTCGGCTCCGCCGCCTTTCTCTCGGCGCCAGCCGTTGCGCATGGCCCCTCGCGCCAGAAGGTCGTCGAGAAAATCGAGATCGACGCGCCCGTCGCCAAGGTCTGGGAGATCATCGGCAATTTTCAGGATTTGACCTGGCATCCGGGCGTCGCCAAGACGGAAGGGACCGGCGGCAATGACGTCGGCGCCAAGCGCACCCTCACCTTGAAGAACGGCGGCGTGATCGAGGAGTCGCTTACGAAATACGACGCCGAGGGCAAATCGGTCAGCTACAAGATCGACGCGGTCGACGTGAAGGTGCTGCCGGTCAATAATTACGCCGCGACGATTTCGGTGAAGGGCGAGGGCGACAAGAGCGTCGTGGAATGGAAAGGCGCCTTCTATCGCGGCTTCATGAATAATGATCCGCCGCCGGAGCTTTCGGACGAAGCGGCGGTGAAGGCCGTGACCGACATCTATAAGGCGGGACTCGCGGCGCTGAAGGCCAAGGCCGAGGGCAAATAGGCCCCGCATGATCGCATGACGCTTCGCGCCTTTATCCTCGCGCCCGCCATGGCGCTGGCGGCGCTGTTTCCCTTGGCCGCTCATGCGGCGCATGGGGCTTCGCCGCTAAAGGTCGTGGAGACGATCGTCGTCGACGCGCCCCCCGAGAAAGTCTGGGCCATCGTTGGCGATTTCGCCCATGCCGACTGGCTGCCGGGGGTCGCGCGCATTGACGCGACGGGCGGCGATATTCCCGATCAGGCGCGGCGCAAGCTCGCGATGAAGGATGGCGTCGTCGAGGAAGTGCTCACCAAGCGCGAGGCCGAGCGCATGATGCTCGGCGTCCATCGCGAGCATGACGACGTCAAGCGCCTGCCCGCGACGAATTACACCGCCCTCGTCACGCTGCGCCCGGCGCCGGCGGGCGGGACGGAGGTCGAATGGAAGGCGCGCTTCTATCGCGGCTATCCCAATAATGATCCGCCGCCCGAACTTAACGACGATGTCGCCGTCGCGGCGGTGACGGCGCTGCATCGCGCCAATCTCGCGGCGTTGAAGGCGAAGGCGGAGGGGAGATGAGACTTCAACCCGTCATGCCCGCGCTTGTCGCGGGCATCCACGCCAAGACAATGCGACGCGTCGCAGGAAAAGCGGCCAAGCGCAGCGCGCTCGCATGGATGGCCGGGACAAGCCCGGCCAGGACGGCGAGACTGTTTCTCTCCATCGCCATCCTCGCTTCCCCCGCCTGCGCCGACGAAGCCTTCGTCACCGCGCAGGGCGCCGATGCGCTTTCGATCGTCGATCTTTCCACGATGAAAACCGTCGCGACCCTCCCCATTGGCGGCAAGCCCGCGGGCGTCGCCGTCTCGCGTGACGGCGCGCGCGTCTTTGTCACGAGCCCCGAAGGTAAATTCCTCACCGTCATCGATGCCCCGGCGCGCAAGATCGAAAGGCGCATTCCGGTCGAGGGCGGCCCGCTCGGCGTCGCCGCAAGCCCGGACGGCAGGCGCGTCTATGTCGCCGATCTTTACGGGCGCCGGCTTGTCGAGATCGACCTCGAAAAAGGCGCGGCGCAACGCAGCGTCGGCGTCGGCGCGATGGCCTCCGGCGTCGCGGTGGCGCCCGACGGCAGGACCATCGTCGTGGCCGACCGCGACGACAATGCGCTCTCTCTCATCGACGCTGCGACATTTGCGCGCCTCGCCATCGTCCCCGTCGGCAGACATCCGTTCGGCGTCGCCATCGACGCTTCAGGCGCGCGCGCCTATTCGGCGAATGTCGAATCCGACGATCTCAGCGTCATCGATCTTGCCGAGCGCAAACTCGTAGCGACGCTCAAATGCGGCAGCCGGCCTTATACGGTGGCGCTGGCGAATGGGCGCATCTTCGTCGCCAATCAGCATGGCGACAGCCTCAGCATCTTCGACGCCAAGACCCTCGCGCCGCTCGAAACGCTAAAAGTCGGCGAATATCCCGAAGGCCTCGCGGCGAGCGGCGACGGCGCGCGGATCTATGTCGCCAATTGGTTCTCAAACGAACTCTGGGCGCTCGACGCGCAGACGCTGCAAATCCTCGGCAAGGCCGAAACCGGCGACGGTCCCCGCGCCTTCGGCGCTTTCTTTCGCGGGACGAACTGACCCGCCGTCACACTTGCGTTTGGACATGCTCGGGCTGCACGCCGAGGCCGATGAGACGCGCCGGCAGCCGCCGCAGCAGCGGAATGGCGTCGAAGAGGCGCAGCGCGAGCGGGGCCTCGATGGGCTTGTCGGCGGCGAGCACGTTGCGGATCACGAGATTCTGGATCGCAAGCTGGAGGCGCTGCGTCACGCGCACCGGAAATTCGCGCCGCCGCTGCACGCTCGCAAGATCGTCGTCGGCGAGAGTGCCGGCGCGCAGCTTCGCGGCGAGGAGATTGGCGGCCGCGACCGCATCCTGAATGGCGAGATTGACCCCGACGCCGCCGACCGGGGACATGGCGTGCGCGGCGTCGCCAATGCAGAGCAGGCCGGGCCGGCTCCACGTCTTCAGCCGATTGACCTGAACGGTGAGCAGATTGATCCACGCCCAGTCGGCGAGCGTCTCGACGCGATCGGCGAGGAACGGGGTCAACGCCGCGATCGAAGCGCGAAACGCCTCCATGCCTTTCTGGCGTAACTCTTCCGCGCCGCCCTTGGGGATGACGCAGCCACATTGCCAATAGGATCCGCGATCGATCATGATGAACATGCGGCCCGGTCCGACGCGGCCGAAGGTCTCGTCGGGGTCGCTCTCTATGCGCGGCAGCTTGAACCACAGCACATCCATCGGCGCGCCGAAATCTTCGACCTCGAGGCGGGCGGCGGCGCGCATCCGCGACCCGCGGCCATCGGCGGCGATGACGAGATCGGCGGAAATGTCGATGGCCCCTTTCCGGTCGGCCGCCGCAACGCCTTTGACGCGATCCCCGTCCCAGAGCAGATCGTCGGCGGCGGTGCGCATCAGCAGGCGAAAATTCGGGAGCTTGCGCGCTTCGGCGGCGATGAAGTCGAGGAAATCCCATTGCGGCATGAAGGCGATGAAATTGCATCTTCCCGGCAGGCTTCTGAAATCGGCGACCTTGTATTTCCGGTCGCCGATCCAGGCCGCGAGTTCATAGGCCTTGTGATGGGGCAGGCGCAGGAATTCGTCGAGCAGCCCAAGCTCGTCCATCAGTCGCAGCGTCGAGGGATGGATCGTATCGCCGCGAAAGTCGCGCAGAAAATCGGCGTGCTTTTCGATCACGACGACGTCGACGCCGGCGCGGGCGAGGAGAAACCCGGCCATCAGCCCGGCAGGGCCGCCGCCGACGACGCAGCATTGGGCGGAAAGGGTGGCGGACATGGGGGTCTCCGGCGCGATGAGGGAGGCCTGTAGCGTGGCGGGAGCGAAGGGGCGGCGTCAAGCCTTGGCGCTGGACATTGACGCCGCCAGACGCAATAAGGAGCGCGCAAGAAATCAAGGACGCCCCGGATATGTCCTATATCGTTCGCTTCTTCACCTGGTGGAACAAGGCCACGCTGAGCACCGGCCTGTGGACGCTGCTCTATGGCGAGCGCGTCGGGGAAGACGAATTCGGGAACGTTTATTACCGCCGCCGCGGCGGTAAGATCGACGAGGCGCTCGGCTTTGAGCGGCGCTGGGTGATCTACAACGGCTATTGCGAAGGTTCGGCGACGCCAACCGGCTGGTACGGCTGGCTGCATCACACCGTCGATACGCCGCCGACGGAAGAGAGCTATACGCCCAAGCCCTGGCAATTGCCCTACAAGCCCAATCTGACCGGCACGCCGCAGGCCTATCGCCCGCCGGGATCGCAGCTTTCGACGGGCGAGCGCCCGCCGGCCGGCGGGGACTATGTCGCCTGGCGGCCGGAAGGCTGACGCGGCGCGTCCTTGGAAAGGCCTTTCTTGACTGTTTTCGTCGCTGGCCGGTCCCTCGGGCCGCTTTTCGAGCTTGCGGTGACCGCATGAAGTTTCGATTCTTTCTCGCGCTCAACGCCGCGGCGGCCGCGCTTGCGGCCGGCGGCGCCGTCGCCGAGCCGATCAAACATCCGACGGCGGTTTTCGCCGGTCTCGACAAGACGACCGGCCGCATCATCAATTTCGACGTCGCCATCGACGAAACCGTGCAATTCGGCGCGCTGCAGGTGACGCCGCGCGTCTGCAACACGAGGCCGCAGACGGAGACGCCGCAGACGACGAGCTTCGTCGAGGTGGACGAACTCGTCGTGAAGCCCGATTCCCGTCCCGGCGCGCGGCTCGAACAGACCAAAACCGAGGCCAAGCAGGAGGCGAAGCGCATCTTCTCGGGCTGGATGTTCGCGGCGAGCCCGGGCCTCCATGGCGTCGAACATCCCGTCTATGACGTCTGGCTCGTCGACTGCAAAGGCGGCAAGGAAGCCGCGCCGCCCGCGACGGCGGCGGAGCAGCCCTTGGCCGCCGAGCCGGATGCGGCGGCCGTCCCCGAGGAGGGCAAGAAGCGCCGTTCCCGCAAGGTCGAGCCGACGACGCCCGCGCCGATCGAAGCTCAGCCGATCGGCCCCGCCGATCAGACTCCGGGCGGGCTCGCCGAACCGGCGCCGCCGCCTCCCGAGGAGGGGGTCCCTGCGGATCAGGAGCAGCCCGCGAAGAAAAAGAAGAAGAAAAAGCAGACACAGGCCCCCGCGGGCGCTCCCGCGCCGGCGCCGGCGGGCAATTCCCTCTTCCCCTTCTGATCAATCTTCGAGCGCGGCGATCGCCTGCGCGCCGGAAACGCGCATCTCCTTGGGCCAGACGAGGAAATCGGCCTGCGTCGTCAGCGCCTCGTCAAGCGCGCGGTGATAGGCTTCGCGCGAAATCTCCATCGCGCCGAGCGAGGCGAGATGCGGCGTGATGAATTGCGTGTCGAGAAGCTGGTAGCCGCCGACCCTCAGCCGCGCGACGAGATGCGTCAGCGCCACTTTCGAGGCGTCGCGCTCGCGGTGAAACATGCTCTCGCCGAAAAAGGCGCCGCGCAGCGAAACGCCATATAAGCCGCCGACCAGTTCGCCGTCCTTGCGGCATTCCACCGTGTGGGCGAAGCCCAGATCGAACAGCTCGCGGTAGAGGCCGCGGATTTCGGCGTTGATCCAGGTCTTTTCGCGATGGCGCGCCGGCGCGGCGCAGGCGGCGATGACGGCGTCGAAGTCCCGATCGACGCTCACCTCGAAACGGTCCTGGCGCACGGTCTTGGCGAGCGAGCGCGACAGGATGAAAGTATCGAGCGGAAAGATCGCCCGCCGCTCGGGATCGACCCAGTAAAGCTGATCGTCCTCGGCGCTTTCGGCCATCGGGAACAGGCCGATGGCGTAGGCCCGCAGCAGGAGCTGGGGGGTGACGGCGTAGGGGGCGGTCAGGCGCGACATGGCCCAAAGAATAGCGGGGCGGCGGCTTTGCGCCAGTCCCTCCCTCGCCGGTTTCTCGCTTAGAGCGCGCTGCGAAAAAGTGGACGCCGGTTTTTCGCGTAAAGCGCGCTCTAAGCTTTTGGAATCGATCACGTCATCCGCGTTTAGGCGATTCCGCCTAAACGCAGGGTGATCTAGAAGTCGGGCTCGATGCCGCCCGTCGCGAGGAAATGCTCCAGCCAGTGGATGTCGTATATGCCGTTCTGCACGTCGGCGTTGCGCACCAGCGTGCGAAACAGCGGCAAGGTCGTGTCGATGCCGTCCACGATGAATTCGTCGAGCGAGCGGCGCAGCCGCATCAGCGCTTCCGTGCGGTTGCGGCCGTGCACGATCAGCTTGCCGATGAGCGAGTCGTAATTGGGCGGAATGGCGTAGCCCTGATAGACCGCCGAATCCACGCGCACGCCGACGCCGCCCGGCGGATGGTAATAGGCGATCCGCCCGGGCGAGGGCCGAAAGGTGGCGTGATGCTCGGCGTTGACGCGGCATTCGATCGCATGGCCGTAGAACCAGATGTCTTCCTGGCGCATCGATAGCGGCGAGCCGCCCGCGACGCGGATCTGCTCGCTGACGAGATCGACGCCGGTGATCGCCTCCGTCACCGGATGCTCGACCTGAATGCGCGTGTTCATCTCGATGAAATAGAATTCGCCGTTCTCGTAGAGGAATTCGATCGTGCCCGCGCCGGAATATTGCAATTCGCGCATGGCCTGCGCGCAAATCTCGCCGATCGCCATGCGCTGCGCGTCGTTGAGCGCGGGCGAGGGGCTTTCCTCCCAGATCTTCTGGTGGCGGCGCTGCAGCGAGCAATCGCGCTCGCCAAGGTGGATCGCCTGTCCCTTGCCGTCGCCGAATATCTGAACCTCGATATGGCGCGGCTTTTCGAGATATTTCTCGAGATAGACGGTGTCGTCGCCGAAGGCGGATTTCGCCTCGGTGCGCGCCGTCGCGAGGGCGATGCCGAGATCATGGGCGTCCCGCGCGACTTTCATGCCGCGGCCGCCGCCGCCCGCCGACGCCTTGACAAGCACCGGAAAGCCTATCTTCTCGGCGACCTTCAGCGCCTCCTTCTCGCTGCGGACCGGCCCGTCGGAGCCCGGCACGCAGGGAATGCCGAGCTTCTTCGCCGTCGCCTTGGCTTCGATCTTGTCGCCCATCAGCCGGATATGCTCGGATTTGGGTCCGATGAAGGTGATGTTGTGCTCTTCGAGAATCTCGGCGAAGCGGGCGTTTTCGGAAAGAAAGCCATAGCCCGGATGCACGGCGTCGGCGCCGGTGATCTCGCAGGCCGAAAGCAGCGAAGGAATATTGAGATAGGAATCGCGCGCCGGCGCCGGCCCGATACAGACCGACTCGTCCGCGAGCTTGACATGCATCGCGTCGGCGTCGGCCGTGGAATGCACGGCGACCGTGGCGATGCCGAGCTCCTTGGCGGCGCGCAGAATGCGCAGCGCGATTTCGCCGCGATTGGCGATGAGGATTTTGTCGAACATGCCGCGCGGCCGCCTATTCGATCACGAGGAGCGGCTCGCCATATTCGACCGGCTGTCCGTCCTCGACCAAAATGGCCGTCACCACGCCCGCTTTCGGCGCGACAATGTCGTTGAAGGTCTTCATCGCCTCGATCAGCAGCAGCTTGTCGCCGACGGAGACGCGCGCGCCGATCTCTATGAAGGGCTTGGCCTCCGGATTCGGGCGCAGATAGGCGGTGCCGACCATCGGCGATTTCACCGCGTCGATGAATTCCGACGCGGGCGCGGCGGCAGGCGCCGCCGGCTTTGCGGCGGGCGCCGCGGCGACCGGCGCCGGCGAATGGAAGGGTTGCGCGAGAGGCGCGGCGACGACGGCGCCGATGGGCGCGGCCGGCGTTCGCGCCGCACGAATGCGCAGATCGCCTTTTTGCACCTCAAGTTCGGTGAGATCGCCGGTCGAGACGAGCTCCGCAATGGTGCGCAGCAGGTCCGGATCGATGATTGCGGGCGCGCTCACGGGCGCGGGCTTGCGCGTGGGGGCCGTGCGAGGCGGTTGAGCTTTGCGCGCCATGGGTCTTTCAGCTCTTTTTCGGTTCGTTTTCGAAGACGGCTTCGAGGGCGAGAAGATAGGACATCGGACCAAAGCCGGCGATCACGCCGCGGGCCGCCGGCGAGATGTAGGAATGATGGCGAAAGCTCTCGCGCGCATGGACATTGGAGAGATGCACTTCGATCACCACGGCCTGCGCGCCTTTGATCGCGTCGTGAAGCGCGATCGAGGTATGCGTCAGCGCGCCGGCGTTAAGAATAACCGGCGCGCCGGCGGCGCCGGCCTCCTGAATCCAACTCACGAGATCGCCTTCATGGTTCGACTGACGAAAAACGAGCGAGACGCCGCGTTCGCCGCAACGCTTTTCGAGCGCCGCTCTTATGTCGTCAAGTGTCGCAGTTCCATAGATCGCCGGTTCGCGCGCGCCGAGCAGATTGAGATTGGGCCCGTTGAGCACATGGACGGCTGGCATTGCGTTTCCGAAACGATCCCGAATATTCGACTGCGCGGCTGGTCGTTCTTAGCCTTATTGCGGCCGCAAAGAAAGCCCGGCGCGAATGCGCCGCCCACGGCAGAACGCCGCTCGCGCGGAAGGCGGAAAGCCTCATCGCTTGCGGGCGTCGACGCCGGTCTTGGACGGCGCCGGGGCGCCTGGCAAGGAGATCGTCGACTCTTCGGAAACCTGAGTTCGGCCGAAAGAGTTAACAGACCGACTTGCCGCATTTGCGGACGTTGTCGACCTTGGTTTTGAGTTGGGCGTAGGGCAGGCCGCCGACGATCGCCTCCTGGCCGATGACCCAGGACGGCGTGCCGTCGAACCGCAACTGGTCGGCCAGCGTCGCGACTTCCTTCAGCGCGGCTTGCGTCTCCGGCTTCGCCGCATCCTTTTCGAGTCGCGCCATATCCGCCCCGACGTCCTTGGCGGCGGCCAGCGCCTGCGCCTTGCCGATATGCCCGCGCGTCGACAGAAGCTTGCGATGGAAGTCCCAGAATTTCTTGCTGTCGAGCTGCATGCGCGCGGCCGTCGCGAGCTTCGCGACCTCGACGGAGTCGGGGCCGAGAATCGGGAAGTCCTTGAGCACGACCCTGAGCTTGGGATCGGATTCGATCAGCTTGGCGATGGCGTCGAGCGACTGCTTGCAGTAGCCGCAGTTGTAATCGAAGAATTCGACGAGGGTCACGTCGCCATCGGGATTGCCGACGACCGCCTGATTCGCCGAGTGGAGAATCTTCTCCGCATGGGCGTTGACCGCCTTCTCGCGCGTCGCGGCTTCGGCCACTTTTTGACGCTTCTCCAATTCCTCGATCGCTTCCTTGATCACGTCAGGATTGGAGAGAAGATAGTCGTGGACGATCTTCTCGATATCGGTCTTTTGCGCAGCCGAGAAGTCGGTCGACGCGCGGGCGGGCGGCGCGCCCGCGAAAGACAGCGCCAGGGCGCAGGCCAGCGCGATCGCGGCCGCGCGCATCGGCGCCGCGAGACGGGAAGGGAAGGGGGCAAAGCGCATTCTTTTCTCCTTGTCGCGCGAGGCGCGTCGTTGAGGCGTCCACTCTATACGGGCGCGGGCGCGCCTGCAGCCGACTCTGTCACCAACGGGTGGTCGTCGTTTGGGAGGTCACGCCGTCGTTCACCAGCACGGAGCCGATGCCGTAATTGAATTTCGCCTCGCCGAGCGTGCGCAGCTGCAGCGTCACCATCACGGTCTGGTTGCGCGCGGGCAGGCCGGTAAGCGACTGAGGCTGATAGATTTGCGAATAATTGATCGAGAGCGTGGTGCATTCGTCGTGATAGCCAAAGCCCCCGCCGAGCGTCGCGATGGAGAATACCGGCGCCGTGCCGACGAGATTGACGCCGGTGAGCAGCGTGTTCAAGGCGAAAGTCTGCGGGTTGGTGAGCGAATTATAGAGATAGCGGCTCATGTCGAAAGTGACCGTGCCGGTCATGAAGTAGTTTTTCGTAAGATTGTATCGGCCCGTCGCCGACATGCCCTGGCGGCGCATGTCGAAGCCGATGGCCTGTTGCGAGGCGTAATTGGCGTATTGAACCTCGAGCCAGAGGGGATCGAGATTCAATGAGGCGAAGACGTCGAGCCGCCGCGCGCGCAGATTGTCCTTGTCGAAGCGGCCCTTGCCGACGAAGCTGAGGAAGGAGGTGGGCGCGAAGGCGAAGCGCCCGACAATGTCCGAGGTGCGCGAATTGAGGCCGGAGTTGAGGCCGACATTGGCGGCGTCCGCCTGCGCATAGGAATTCGCGCCGGCGAGCTGGCTGGATTGGCCGATCATGGTGTTGATAAAGCCGCCATTGGGGAGCGTCAGGGTCGCCTGGCCGCCATAGTTGATGCGCGTGCCGGTCTCGAATCTGTCGTAGCCCGAGAACTTGCTCCACTCGAACAAGGTCGAATCGTCGAAGACGAGGCTCTGCGCGTCCATATTGACGAGCGAGGGGATCGACGTCTGATTGGGACGCGCGACGAGCTGCGCGATGGGCTCGACGACGATGTCGCCGACGAGGCTGCGCGCAAGGATCGGATAGCGCCATTCGACGCCGACCCCCGGCGTCGCCTGGCCGCGGAAGCGGTTGTCGGCGCCGTCGAAAAACTGGCCCTGCGCGGCGTTGGGAATGGGCTGCCAGGCTTGATTGTAGATCGGATACAGGCCCTGGCGGTCGTAATCGAGATAGCTGCCGACGAAGCGCGCGAAGGCGAAAGGCGTCCAGACGCCGCCGATGGGATCGATGGCCTTGCGTTTCCAGGCGCCGCTGATCGTCGCGTGCTGATAGTCGCCGCCGACGCCGCGGAGCAGGCAGCGGCTGCGCTGCGGGACCACGTCGCGCGCATAGAGCTGGCAGACGTTATAGAGGCCATAGACGCTGTCGAGCGTGCGCGGATTGATCGATTCGTAATTGGCGACGTCGGCCGAGGTGCTCGTGACATTGGCGTCGAGTTCGACCTGTCCGCCGACTCCCGCCGTTCGCGCCGGATCGATGTCGAAGACGCGGTTATAATCGATCACCGGATGGACGAGCGGCTGCTGCGCCTGCACGTCGTTGGGCGAAAGCACCTGGAAATAATAGCCGCGCATGTCGAAATAGCTGCGCGGTCCCTGGCCGGTCAGATAGATCGTCGAGGACATTTCGCGGAAGAAATAGTTCTGCAGCAGAAAATTATATTGCTTGTAGTCCTGCAGAAAGAAGCGATCCGAAAGCGCGGTCACGTCCCAGCCGGCCCGCCAGCGGTTGTTGAGCCAGAAATCGCCATAGCTCTGAACCGCGCCGCGCCATCTCCGGTCGCCCGCGCCAAGCGGGGCGGCGGCGAAGGCGCCCGGATTGCCCACATGGGTGCCTTCGGCGCGGATCGTATAGCCGCCATTGTCGAAGCGCTGGCGGAACTCGGCCGCGACGAAGGGACCTTGCTGCGTGAAGAAGGTCGGCGTGATCGTGAGATCATAGTCCGGCGCGAGCGCCCAGAAATAGGGGACGCCGAAGCCGGCGCCGAGCTGCGAGCGATAGGCGAAGACCGGCGACAGGAAGCCGCTCTTGCGTTTCACCGAGGGATCCGGCGAGGACCAGAAGGGCACATAGGCGACGGGCACGCCGAGCAATTCGAGCGAGGCGTCCTCGTAATAGATCATCTTCTCCACATTATCGTGGATGATCCGCTTCGCGTGGACTTGCCAGGTGCGCGGCTTCGACGGGTCGTCCTGACAGGCCTCGCAGGCCGTGTAGGAGCCCATGTCGAAGGTCGTCGTGTCGCCGGCGCGTTCGGCGCGCGGCGCGGTGAAATAGGTGTTCTGCGTGGTGTCGACCTGCAGGCTGTCGATGAAGCCCGTCTTGAAATCGTCGGTGAGGTCGAAGCGGTCGGCGCGCGCGACGGTGCCGTCCTTTTCCGTCAGCTTGGCGTGGCCCTCGGCGTAAACG
The DNA here is from genome assembly GCF_036576025.1 of Methylocystis borbori. Lineage (NCBI taxonomy): Bacteria > Pseudomonadati > Pseudomonadota > Alphaproteobacteria > Hyphomicrobiales > Methylocystaceae > Methylocystis > Methylocystis borbori. The sequence continues at coordinate 15,593 of NZ_JAZHYN010000005.1, forward strand.
CGCGAAGTGTTGCGGTCGTAGATGACGCGGTCGGCTTCGAGCAGGCGCCCCTTGTAGTAGATTTGCACGTTCCCGCGCGCGGAGACGGTGTTCTTCTTCTCGTCGTAGACGAGCTCTTTCGCCTCGACGACCATGCGCGGGTTATCGCCGCCGGCGGGCGGAGCGGCCGCGGCCGGAAAAGCGCCGAGCGCCGTCAGAGCGAGAAGAAGCGCGGCTGCGGGTAGGGAGGGCGCGGAGGGGCGGGTGAGCGTCATCAGCCGTCCTCCGAATACAGTAGCGTTAGCGTGCCCAACATGCTCCCGACAAGCGCAGGCGACCATGCGGCCACAACCGGGCTGATCATGCCCGCGCCGCCGAGATCCGACAGGACTTTCGTGACGATATAAAGCACGAAGCCTGCGGCCACGCCACCGGAAAGGGTCTTGGCGACGCCGCCAAATCGAAAGAATCTTAACGAAAAGGAAGCGGCCACGAGCACCATGGCGACGAGCAGCAGCGGCCGCGCCAAAAGCGTCTGGAATTGCAGGCGGTAGCCTGTCGCGTCGAGGCCGGCTTCGCTCGTGCGGGCGGTCATCTCCGGCAGGTCCCAGAAGGGCGTGCCCTGCGGGGGCGTCGTCGCCGCGGCGGCCTGTTCCGGCGTCAGCTCGGTCGCGAGCATATAGGAGCTGACCTTGCGGGCCGGCTCGCCCGGCGCGCTCACCTGCGCGTCCTTCAATACCCAGACGCCCGGCTCCAGTTGCGCTTTCTTGGCCTCGATCCGCTCGAGAAAGCCGCCCTCGCGCCCATAGACATGGACGCTGACCTCGGAAAGCTCCGTCCCCCCGTTCGCGGAGCCCATGGCGTGCATGACGGCGAGGCCGTCGACGCCATGCTGGCGGAGCCAAACGCCCTTATCGATGCGCAGGCTGCCGGGCACGCCGAAAAGTTCGAGCTCCATCTGGTCGGAGCGCATCTTCATCGAGGCGGAGAGGGGATTATAGATCGCGACCGACACGATGCCGATGATGAGAGCGGCGAGCGCCGGCGGCGCGACGAATTGCCAGACCGACATGCCGGCGGCGCGGGCGACGATCAGTTCGAGCTTGCGCGTGAGGTCGACGAAAGTCGCCATCGAGCCGAAGAGCACGGCGAAGGGCAGGATCATCTCGGCGGCGGCCGGAACCTTCATCGCCGTCATCAAGGCGACGAGGCCGGCTCCGGCCTGCTGATTGTCGCTCGAGCGCCGCAGCATCTCGACGAAAACGACGACGAACATCAGGCAGAAGATGGTGAAAAAAATTGCCAGGATCGTGCGCGTGAACCGCAGCGCGAAATAGCGCGTGATCGTGGCCCCGATCATGGCTGCGGTCGCTCCCCCTCGTTCCTATCGGGCGCCGCGCACATCCGCGGCCGATCAAGCTTCTCTTCTAAAGGATGGCTAGACGCTCGCCGCCTGGCGCGCAAGCGTCGCATGGTCCCCGAGGCCGTCCGCAACGCATTCATTTTGCGGCCGTTGCTTTTGCGCCACGGGGCGTTTTGTGAGGGCAGATCGCGGCGATTTGGCGGCGGCGGGGAAGGAGCCGGAACCGCTCCAAAAAAGCCGGCCGGTCGATTGACCGCCGCCCCCGCGCGGAAGATAGTGCGCGCAACGCCCCGCGAGACCGCGCGCCGCCGGCCCAATCCCTGCATATTCGGTCGCGTTTTTGCGCCGATCCGGCCTCCCTCGCGCGTGCGCGCCAAGAGACCTATGTCTCAAGAAACCAATGTCCCACGGGACCCAATGTCCCGAGAGACCCACCGCCCAAGAGGCCCTGATGCTTTCCCACGCCAAATTCGAACTCGCGACTTTTCATGACGCGGAAGCGCTGCTGCGCCAGCCCGAGGACCCCGCCCAACCGCGCACCATGGTGGTTTTCGTCGGCCGCGATCTGGCGATGGGCGGCAGCGCCAGCGCCTTCCTGAAAGACGCCGCGAGCCATATTTCCCGCGCCGCGACGGCGGCGAAATTCAAGGGGAAGGCCGGCTCTTCGCTCGAAATTCTCGCCGCGCCGGGCGTCCCCGCGACCCGGCTCATCCTCATGGGCGTCGGCGCGGCCGGCGGCGACGAGCCGGATGGCGAGGGCGGCGAGCCGGCCAAGCCTTTCGAGGATTTCGTCGCGCTCGGCGGCCAGACGGCCGGAAAGATCGGAGCCGGCGCGCGCGCCATCGCGGTCTTCGATATGCCCGAAGGCGTTGCGGCGACCCCTGAGGCGGCGGCGCAATTCGCCCTCGGCGGCTGGCTGCGCGCCTATAAATTCGATCATTACAAGACCAAGAAAAAGGACGAGGCGGACCGAGAGGGCCCCGCGGAAGTTCTCCTGGCGACCTTCGACCTCGATGGCGCGAAAACCGCCATCGCGGACGCCGCCTCGCTTGCCGAGGCGGTGATCCTGGCGCGCACGCTCGTCAACGAGCCGGCCAATGTGCTGACCCCGGCCGAATTCGCCGGCCGCGCGGCGGAGCTGATGAAACTGGGCGTCGAGGTCGAAATCCTCGACGAAAAGGCCATGGCCGAACTCGGCATGCGCGCACTGCTGGGCGTCGGCCAGGGCTCGGAGGCGGAGAGCCGCCTTGTGGTCTTGCGCTGGAACGGCGGCGCCGAGGGCGTCGCGCCCCTCGCTTTTGTGGGCAAGGGCGTCGTTTTTGACTCCGGCGGCATTTCCATTAAGCCCGCCGCCTCGATGGAGGATATGAAGGGCGATATGGCGGGCGCGGCCGCCGTCACCGGCGCGATGCATGCGATAGCCGCGCGCAAGGCCAAGGCCAATGTCGTTGGCGTTCTCGGCCTCGTCGAGAACATGCCGGACGGCAAGGCCCAGCGCCCCGGCGACATCGTGAAGTCGATGTCCGGCCAGACGATCGAGATCGTCAACACCGATGCGGAAGGGCGCCTCGTGCTCGCCGACGCGCTCACCTATGTCATCGAGAAATACAAGCCGACGGCGGTCGTCGATCTCGCGACGCTGACCGGGGCCATCCTGGTCGCGCTCGGCCAGGAATATTGCGGGCTTTTTTCGAACAATGACGAACTCGCCGATCGCTTGACCAAGTCGGGCAATCACATCGGCGAGAAGCTTTGGCGCATGCCCATGGGCCACGCCTATGACAAGCTGATCGACTCGAAATTCGCCGATATGAAGAACACCGGCGGACGCCATGCGGGCTCGATCACCGCTGCGCATTTCCTGCAACGCTTCGTCGGCAAGACGCACTGGGCGCATCTTGACATCGCCGGGACGGGGATGGGTTCGCCGACGAGCGACACCAATCAGAGCTGGGGCGCGGGCTGGGGCGTGCGGCTGCTCGACCGGCTGGTGCGCGACTATTATGAGGCGTGATCGGCTGGAGCGGGATGGTTTCGCGACGTTGCTTCAATAAAGCTTTTTTGTTCCCGAGTCCTTCTTAAGAAGAGCTTGAACGCTTCAGCTTGAGATATGAAAATACAAATGCGCGCGGGAGCTTTTTACGCTCCAGCGCGCATTTTTATTTGAAACGCCGGACCCTTGTCCCACTTAGCCGGAATGACGCGGCGGGGGAGGCGATCCGGCCCCCTCCGTCGCCCTTTCCATCGATGAAAGGAGCGCATCATGATCGACAGACATTGGAACGCCGGCTATCTCGCGACGGTCTTCGGGGCGATCTTCGTGGCCATCGGCGTTCTCGGCTTCATTCCAAACCCGATCCTGTCCGACAACGGCTATTTCCTGGTCAATACGGCGCATAACCTCGGGCATATGCTCGTCGGCGCGATCCTGCTCGCGAGCCCCTATTTTGGCGCGCCGGCGATGACGATCCGCGTCATCGCGATTTTTTACGCGGCGCTCGCGATTCTCGGCTTCATCGCCCCCGAGTCGCTGACGATGGGCGGGCTCGTCGCGGTGAATTACGCCGACAACTGGCTCCATGCCGCCCTGGCCGCCGCTCTTTTGTTCGTCGGCTTCGTCAAGCCCGCGGAGCGGCCCGTTACGACGGCCCATATGTGACCAAAGGGAGGAAAGCGCGTCCCGGCTCCGCGCCGGGGCGCGCGAGCGAGGCGAATATGGGGCAGATCACGAAACTCTTCCTGCGCGCCGCCGTGCGCGAAGCGTTGGAAAGCGGCGCGGTCGGCGACGCGCATGCGATCTCCGTGGAGATCGAGGGCGACGAGCTCGTGCTGACGGGCGTCGTCTATTCGCCGGCGGATATCGCGGGAGCCCACGCCGCCGCGAGCGCCTGCGGATGCGCCAGAATTAGAAACGAATTGACGCTGGCGGCCGTCTGGGAGGGGCCGGTCGACGCCGTTTATGAGGCCGGCGTCGAATCCTTTCCCGCGAGCGATCCGCCCGCGTGGGCGTCCCGCTAAACTCCTGCTTCAGGCGTCGCCAGACGCTGGTTCTCGCGCGCGACCCGCGTGGATTTCCGAGTTCTCTTGCCGCCGCAGCATGCGATCGAGATAGCGGTTGAGCGTGGTGAGTTCACTCCCATTGCCTCGCGCGGCGATCACCTGATCCGGACGGATCAGAACCCAACCGGGGCCCCGCTGACGGTAACGCGCCCGGACTTGCTTGTCGGGGTCATCCTCTGGCGTGAGGCGGAGAATGGCGAGGCGCTCCCCGGTCAGCTCGATCAATTCCGTTGTGTCGATCGGCGATCCGGCGTCCTCGAAGAGAAGCAGAGTATGACGCGCCGGGCCGAGGAGCGGCCAGAGAGGCTGCGTCTTCCCCTCGATGGTAAGGCTTGCGTCGCGCGCCCGCGCGCCCACGTCAGTGCGATGGGGATTGCGCGGCGGCGCGCCGAGCGCGACAAGCGGGCCATGTCGATAGACGATCTCCGTCTCCGACAATTCGATCTGGAGCCGCTTCTGCACGAGGGGCAGATTGCCGAAGATCGTGACGGCGAGGTCTTTGAGGATGCGCGTCGCGGCGCCCGAGCTGAAGGCGAGATGCACCTTCTGCCCGGCGGCCTTGACCACATCGCGCGCGATCGCGCGCCGCTCCGGCTCATAACTGTCGAGCAGGAGATTGGGATCGCCGATCCCGCGCAGCGCATGCGCGAGCTTCCAGCCGAGATTGACGGCGTCCTGAATGCCGGTGTTCATGCCCTGTCCGCCCGCGGGGCTGTGCACATGCGCCGCGTCGCCGGCAAGGAAGCAGCGCCCGACCCGATAGCGCGCGGCGACGCGTTCATTGATCCGGAACGCCGATAGCCAGCTTGGATCGCGCAAACGCATGCCGGGCGGCCCATGGCGATCCGCATGGCTTTGCAGCTCATCGAGCGTGGGCGGGTTGTCGCCGACAGAGGCGTCCTCGCGCATAGCGAAGATGCGCCAGGTGTCCTCCTCGAAAGGAAACAGGGCGACGGTCCCGCTTCGACTCCACCAGAGATAGATGTTTTTGTGATCCAACCCGCCCGTCTATGCGCACGTCGCCGAGCAAGAAGGTCTGGGGCTCGGTGGAGCCTTCGAAGGGGATGGCGAGCGCGCCTCGGACGGCGCTTCGCGCGCCGTCGCAGCCGACGAGATAGCGGGCGCGCGCCGTTTCCGTCCGCTGGTCGGCGTGGCTGAGGCTCGCCGTCACGCCATCGTCGTCCTGAGAGAGCCCGGCAAGTTCGACGCCGCGCTCGACCGTGACGCCCAAAGCCGAAAGCCGCGCATTCAGCAAACGTTCGGTCTCGGATTGGGGGATGAGCAGCGGAAATGGAAAGGGACTGTCGATGCCCTCGCCAACTTCCAGACGCGCCAGTTGTCGACCGCCGTCGCCGATGCACAGCGCATTGAGCCGCGCGCCATTTCGCAGAAACTCATCGATGACATTCATGCCCTGCATCGCTTCGAGGCTCGCGCTCCAAATCGCCAATGCCTTGGAAACGGAGCTCGGCTGCATCGCCCGATCAATGATGCGCACTGGAATCCCATAGCGACGTAATGTGATCGCGAGCGAAAGACCCGTCGGACCGGCGCCGACGATCAAGACATCCTCGATGCTTTCTTCGGTCATGATTTTTCTCTCGATGTGAAGAGTAAAAACGGCTCGGTTACGTCGTCTCCGCGTTCGCCCGTTCCCGCATGAGGGCCTCTATTCGGCCGATCTGCATATAGGAGGCGTATTCGTGGACCAAATCCGCCGGCGCGATTTCGAGCATGACGCGGTTTTCGACCCAGAATTCAAGAAGATGGAAGACGGGCGGCTTCCCAGGCGCGCCGCGGCCGAGGAACTTGGTCCGCCAACCCTCGCGCGCGCCGATGCGCTCGATCGCGGCGCGGTCGAGCGGCACCGAGATGAGCGCGTGAAAGGGGAAATAGCCCGTCGCCGGCGGCGCGGGCGTGAACGCGACCTGCGCCTCGTCCTCGCCCGGCGTCAAGGCGATCGTGTCCGGATACACCTCGATCATCGTGCCATGCGCGTCGCCGCTCATCGCCATGCGGGCGCCGGGCAAGGGACCGCTGAAAGGGAAGTCGCGGCCATTCATGAGTTCCGCGAGCACGGCGGAGACGCGGACAGGATCGCGGGCGGGAATGGAGATGTGGTGGATCATGGCTTCGCCTGCTTTTTTCCAACGCCGTCATTGGCGGATGGCGGGACCGGCGGCCCGTCGAGGCCGGAGGGATCGGATTTCAACGCTTCGATCAGCGCCCGGATGCCCCAGGACGCGACGCCCTGCGCCTCTTCCGGGTTGAAGCGGCACGTATCCATTAGCCAGCGCCAATAGGTCGGGCTCCAGAAGGAGGCGATCGCCAAGGCGCCGCGCCGCAGTTGCGTCGGCGTCAGATCGGGGAAGGCGGCGCCGATGCCGGCGACCCAGGCGCCCAGGCGATTATCTCGATCGGCGTAACGCTGTCGGTCCCAGGAGGGCTGATTCATGAGGTTCTTAAGCAACGCCCCGTATTGATCGTACAAAGGGAACAATCGCAGCGGCATTGACGGCAGTTCGGCGAGCGGCGGCAGCGGCTTGTCGAGGCCGAGGCGCGGCTTCAGCCACAAGAAGAAGGCCGCGACCAAATCATCCATCGTCGCGAAATGCGCGTAGACGGTCGGCGGCGACACCGCAGAGAGCGCGGCGATCCGGCGCAAGCTCAGGCTCTCGATGCTCTCCTTCTCCAAATAATCCTTAGCGGCCATGAGAATCCGCTCCCGGGTCATGGCCGCCTGGGCCTCGCGCAAAGGGCTTTGATAGGTGCGCTCAGCAGCATGAGGCCCAAGTCGCTTTTTATCCGCCATTTGACATTACAAATGTCATTCTAAATTTCACGTGTCAAGGTTCAATCGCCGCCGCGATTTTTTTTTGGAAATTCGCTTTCGAGGATTTTTCGGGCGAGGCGAGCGCTGCAAAAGCCCGACAGGTCTTCAACCTTGCGCGCGGTGGAGAGTTTCGCCATAGGGCGGTGGGGGGAGACCGTCCGCCAACGCCATGCCCGAGATCGCTTTCTATCATCACACGCGCGGAAGCGTTGAGCAGACGCTGCCGACGCTGCTCGAGCGTTCGCTCGCGCGCGGCTGGCGCGTTGTGGTGCAGGCGGCGAGCGCGCGGCGGGTCAAGGCGCTCGACGCGCATCTTTGGTCCTACCGTCCCGAAAGTTTCCTGCCGCATGGGACGAAAGCCGACGGCGCGCCGGAGACGCAGCCCGTCTATCTCACCTGCGAAGAAGATAACCCTAATCGCGCCGACGTGCGCTTCTTCGTCGAGCGCGCGCGCATGGCGCCGGCGCTCGTCGGCGAAGCGGCGCCGGCTATCCGCGCGGCGCTCCTCTTCGACGGCGCGGACGACGAAGAACTCGCCGACGCGCGGGCGCAATGGAAAGAGTTGCGGGAACTTGGCTATAGCCTCGTCTATCATCAGCAGAGCGAGAGCGGCGGATGGGAAGAGAAGGCGCGGGAGCCCAAGGTTTGAGCGAGGATTTCGCGGAGCGCCGCGCGAAGGCGCGCGAGGCGCTCGACGCCATCGATCCGCATAAGCGGCCTGGCGGCGTCGAGGCCGATCCCAAACGCCGCGAATGGTTCGAGGCCGTTTACGAACGCGCCGGCGACGATCCCGCCGGCGTGCCCTGGGCCGGGCTCGCGCCGCATCCTCTGCTCGCGCAATGGCTCGCGGGCCGCTCGCTCGCGGGGCGCTCCGCGCTCGACGTCGGCTGCGGGCTGGGCGACAACGCCGAGGCCCTGGCCAAGGCCGGCGCGCGCGTGACCGCTTTCGATCTCGTCGCGCGCGCCGTGGATTGGGCGCGCAAGCGTTTTCCGGCGAGCGGCGTCGACTACCGCGTCGCCGATCTCTTCGAGGCGCCTGCCGAATGGCGCGGCGCCTTCGATCTCGTGCATGAGCTTTATACGCTGCAGGCCTTGCCCGACTCGCTTTTGCTTGAGGCCGCGCGCGCGCTCGCCGCTTTCGTCGCGCCGGGCGGCAGGCTGCTCGTTATCACGCGCGCGCGGGAAGAAGCCGAGCGGGTCGAAGGCCCTCCCTGGCCGCTGACGCGCGGACGGATCGAGGCGCTCGCGGTCGACGGATTGCGGCTCGTTTCGCTCGAGGACATTCCGCCGGGCGAGGGCTATGTGCGCCATTGGCGCGCCGAATTTGCGCGTGACGAGGCGGGCGCGTGAGCGCGCCGCTGCTCAGGGTCAGCAGTGTAAGCAAGACATTCGGCGCCGTCGTCGCGCTCGACGACGTGTCGCTCGACGTCGGCGCCGGCGAATTCTTCGCGCTGCTCGGGCCTTCGGGCTGCGGCAAGACGACGCTGATGCGCGCCATCGCCGGTTTCGAGACGCCTGATCGCGGAAGGATTTCGTTGAACGGCGACGATCTTTCCGGCGTGCCGCCGCATCGGCGGCCGGTGAATATGATGTTTCAATCCTATGCGCTGTTTCCGCATCTCAATGTCTTCGACAACATCGCCTTTGGTCTGCGCCGCAAGGGCGAAGCGAAGGAGGCTGTCGCCGCGCGAGTGGACGAGCTTTTGGAGATGACCCAGCTCGCGCCCCTCGGCGCGCGCCGCATCAACGAGCTGTCCGGCGGCCAGAAGCAGCGCGTCGCGCTGGCGCGCGCGCTCGCGCCGCGCCCGAAGCTTCTGCTGCTCGACGAGCCGCTCGGCGCGCTCGACCGCAAACTGCGCGAAGAGACGCAGTTTGCGTTGAAAGAGATTCAGCGGCTGACGCAAACGAGTTTCCTCATCGTCACCCACGATCAGGACGAAGCGCTGGCGCTCGCCGACCGCGTCGCGGTGATGCGCGCGGGCAGGGTGGAGCAGATCGCCGCGCCGATGGACATTTACGACCGGCCGGCGACGCGCTTCGTCGCCGGCTTCGTCGGCGAGACCAATTTCATCGAGGGGCGTCTGGAGCGCGGCGGCGCGGATGCGGCGCTCGTCACGCCGCTCGGACGCATCGCCTGCGTCGCGGATGGCTTCAGTGACGGGGCGCGCGCGACGTTGAGCGTGCGCCCGGAACGCATCGGCGTCGCGCGCGACGGGGAGGGGATCGCAGGTATTGTAGAGAATTTCGTGTTTCGCGGCGAGACGACGCTGCTGCGCGTGCGCGTCGCGCCGGATGTCGTCTTGCGCGCGGCGGCGCCGCATGGCGCGCGCTACGCGATTGGAGACGCGGTGCGATTGAGCATCGCCCTCGACGCGGGAACGTTACTCGCGGAGGAGCCATGAGCGCTTTCTTGCGCATGGCGAATGTCCTCACCCTGAGGAGGCCGCGAAGCGGCCATCTCGAAGGGCGAGGACATTCGCAATGTGACGCTGCGCCCTCGTCCTTCGAGACGCGCCTTTCAGGCGCTCCTCAGGATGAGGGCGCTTTGTGCGCCATGCGCGGGGAGGGTGGTAGATGAGCGCGCCGCGCCGGCTCTCGCTCGGCCAGCGGTTGCTGCTCGCCATTCCCTATCTTTGGATCGGCGCCTTCTTTCTCGCGCCCATGCTGCTCATCGCGAAAATTTCGCTGTCGCAGTCGGTGCTGGCGCGTCCGCCCTATCGGCCGATCTTCGAACTCTCCGACAGTCTGTCGGAAATATGGGCCAAGGCGCAAAGCTTCACGCTCGATTCCTATCGCGCGCTCATCAGCGATACGCTTTACGTCGAATCCTATCTCTCTTCGCTCGCCATCGCCGGCGTCGCGACGCTTGCGACGCTCATCGTCGCTTATCCTTTCGCGCTCGCCATGGCGCGCGCGCCGGAGCGGTGGCGGCCGATCCTGATCGGCCTCGCGGTCGCTCCTTTCTGGACCAGCTTTCTCATCCGCGTTTACGCATGGATCGCGCTGCTCAAGGACGAGGGGCTCATCAATAATGCGCTGATGGCGCTCGGCCTGATTTCTTCGCCGATAGAAATGTTCGCGACGAATGGCGCGGTCGTCGTCGGCATTGTCTATTCCTATCTGCCCTTCATGCTCTTGCCGCTTTACGCGGCGCTGGAGCGACAGGACGCGAGCCTGCGCGAGGCGGCGGCCGATCTCGGCGCCTCGCCCGCGCAAGTGTTTTTACGCGTCACCCTGCCGCTCTCGCGCGAGGGCGTCGTCGCCGGGACGCTGCTCGTCTTCATTCCGGCGGTGGGCGAATTCGTCATTCCCGATCTTCTCGGCGGCTCCGATACGCTGATGATCGGCCGCATATTGTGGAATGATTTCTTCTCCAATCACGACTGGCCGGCGGCCTCGGCGGCGGCCATCGCGCTCGTCGCTTTGCTGATGATCCCGCTGCTTTTGTGGGAGCGCGCGCGGCTGAGGCAAGAGGAGGCGGAGCGATGAGCGCCGCCGCGACAACGACGAGCGCGGCCGCGGCTTGGGCGCGCCGCGCGGTTCTCCTTGCGGGCTTCGTCTTTCTCTATGCGCCGATCGTCATTCTCGCGGTCATGAGCTTCAACGCCTCGCGGCTCGTCTCCGTCTGGGGCGGTTTCTCGATCAAATGGTATGCGGCGCTGCTCGAGAACGTGCAATTGCTGCAGTCCGCGAAGATCAGCCTCGCCGCGGCTTTTGTTTCGGCGACGCTTGCGACTCTGCTCGGCCTTCTCGCGGCGATCGCGCTCGCCCGTTTCGGCGCCTTCCGCACGCGGATGCTGTTCTTTGGCGCCGTGCATGCGCCGCTCGTTCTCCCCGAGGTGGTGTTGGGGCTCGCGCTCCTGACCTGTTTCGTCGCGCTGGGCGTCGGACGCGGCTTTGCGACGCTCGTCATCGGCCATGTCACGCTCACAATGTGTTTTACGACCGTCGCCATTCTCGCCGCGCTGCGCGACTGCGATCCGGCGCTCGAAGAAGCGGCGATGGATCTCGGCGCGACGCCGGCGGAGGCCTTTCTGCGCATCGCTCTGCCGCAGGTCGCGCCGGCGATCGCGAGCGCCTTTCTGCTCGCCTTCACGCTTTCGCTCGACGATCTCGTCATTGCGAGCTTCGCGACCGGCCCTGGCGCGACGACGCTGCCGATGCGAATCTATTCGCAGGTTCGTCTGGGCGTCTCGCCGCAGATCAACGCCATTTCGACGCTGCTGCTGGCGCTCGTCGCCCTCGCGCTGGGCCTCGCCGCCCTCATCGCGCATGGCCGCGCGCGGCGAGCCTAACGCGACTTGTGGAATGGGCGCAGCGCGCCACATAGTCCTCAATGGCATATAATTGGTTTGCCTCCCTGCCGAATTTCATCAGCATCGGCCGTCTCGTGCTGACGCCCATGGCGATCTCCATGATGGTCGATAGAAATTGGACGGCGGCCTTTGCGCTTTTCGTCGTCGCCGGGGTTTCCGACGCGCTCGACGGCTGGCTCGCGAGAACCTTCCATCTGCAATCGGAACTTGGCGCGATTCTCGATCCGCTCGCCGACAAGGCGCTGATCGTCTCGATGTATGTGACGCTCGCCATCGTCGAGGCGCTGCCCCCCTGGCTCGCGATCATGGTCGTCTCCCGGGACGTCATGATCGTCGGCGCCGTCTCTATTTCCTGGCTGATGTCGCGGCCCATGAAGGTCGCGCCGCATATTTCCTCCAAGGCGACCACGGCGGCGCAACTCGTGCTCGCGGGCCTTGTTCTCGCCGGCCGCGCCTATGGCCTTCACATTCCCGTTTTGGAAACGGCGCTAATCGCTCTTGTCGCCGCATTGACCATCGCTTCGGCCTGCGTCTATCTGTGGCTGTGGGTCCAGCATATGAGGCCGTAACATGTCGCAAAGGGGCCAGCCGGGCGCCTCGACAAGCCGCCACGCCGAACCAAAACTTCCCATCGAGTCCGAGCCGGAGGACGAGTTCCGCCCGCTGCAATGGGCGGGCCTGAGCCTCGAACGGCAAGTGGCGCTATGGGGCCTGGCGCTGCTGACGCTGGGGACGGCGCTCTATTTTCTCAGTCCCGTGCTCGCGCCTTTCGTCGCGGGCACGGCGCTCGGCTATCTGCTCGATCCGGTCGCCGACCGGCTGCAGCGGCTCGGACTGTCGCGGCTCGGCGCCGCCTCCTTGCTGCTCGTGACCTTTCTTTCCGTCGTTGGCGCGGCGGTGGTGGTGCTGGCGCCGATCCTGACGCATCAGCTCGTCGGCTTCATGACCGCGCTGCCTGGCTATATCCAGACGCTGCACGGGCTAATGGCGCAGTGGAGCGCGCATTTCACCAGCGACTATGTCAATGTCTGGCTTCAGGAATTTGGCCTCGGCGGCGCGGCGGCCACCTTCGACGCCCAAAAATATATCAACGATCTCACGAGCCAGAGCGCGACCTTCATCGGCGACTTCCTCAAATCGCTGCTGTGGCGCGGCTATGCGCTGATCAATGTCGTTTCGCTCATCGTCATCACGCCGGTGGTGGCCTTTTACATGCTGCTCGACTGGGATCACACTGTCGCGATCATCGACGATCTGATTCCGCCGCGCCATCGCGACGACGTGCGCTCGCTCGCCCGCGATATCGACCGGGCGCTCGCAGGCTTCGTGCGCGGGCAGTCCCTCGTCTGCCTGTTCCTGGGCGTGTGGTATGCGGTGGGCCTCTCGGCGATCGGGCTCAACTTCGGTTTTCTCATCGGAGTCATCGCAGGCGTTTTGAGCTTCGTCCCCTACGTCGGCTCCATCACCGCCTTCGTCTTCTCCATCATCGTCGCCCTCGTCCAGGATTGGCCCCATATCAGGCTGCCGATCGAGGCGGTGGCGCTGGTGACGACGGGCCTCATCTTGGACGGCTATGTGCTGTCGCCGCGCCTCGTCGGCGCTTCGGTCGGGCTGCATCCGGTATGGATCATGTTCGCGCTGCTCGCCTTCGGCGCGCTGTTCGGCTTCACGGGCCTCATCGTCGCCGTTCCGGTCGCCGCGGCGCTCGGCGCGGTGATCCGCTTCCTGACGCGGCGTTACCGCGCCAGCGCGCTCTATCAGCATCCCATCCCCGATCGCGCCTGATGAACGCGGGCGCGCGGGACCGGGGCGAAGCCAAGGGCCAGCTTCCGCTGGAACTGCCGACGACGGAGCGCTTCGGGCGCGAGGAATTCCTGCCCGCCGCCTCGAACCGCGCTGCGCTCGACATGATCGACCACTGGCCGGACTGGCCGGATCGCGCCCTGACGCTTGTCGGACCGCCCGGCGCCGGCAAGAGCCATCTTTGCGCGATCTGGGCGGCCCGCGCCGGAGCGCTCGTCGCCGACCCCGAATCGCTGCCCGGGCTGGAAAGCCTTGTCGCCGAGGCGCCGCGGGCGATCCTCATCGACAATGTCGACCGCGTCGCGGAGGAGACGGCGCTGTTTCATCTATTGAATTTCGTTAACGAGAGCGACGCTTTCCTGTTGATGAGCGCGGCCCGCCTGCCGCGCGCCGAAGACGTGCGGCTTCCTGATCTCCTCTCCCGCCTGCGCCGCGCGCCGGTCGTCGAGATCGGCGCCCCGGACGAGGAACTGATGCGCGCCGTGCTCGAAAAGCTCTTCAAAGACCGCCAGCTTCTCGTCGAGCCCCCCGCGCTCGCCTATGCGACGCTGCGGCTCGAACGCTCGCTCGACGCCGCCCGCGCCTTCGTCGCCGCGCTCGACCGCGAGGCTTTGGCTCAGGGGCGCGCTGTCACAAGAGCGCTAGCGGCGCAGGTTATGGAAAGATTTCCCCAGGGCTGAGGCGCACGACGTTTCCGCTCGCCCGCGCGCTGTGCCATGATGGCGTAGCGATCCATCGGAAAAGCCTTATGAAACCCCATATCCAGGACAAGCTTCCCGCCGAACGCACGGGCGCGGACATCAATATGATGGATGGCGCCGACCGGATTCTCGAAGAAGATCCCGCCAAGCTCGCGACCTCGCCGCAGCGATTCATCAACCGCGAGCTCTCCTGGCTCGAATTCAATCGCCGCGTGCTGGAGGAAGCCTCGAACCGCAACCACCCGCTGCTTGAGCAACTCCGTTTCCTGTCGATTTCCGCCAATAACCTGGACGAATTCTTCATGGTGCGGGTCGCCGGCCTGCGCGGGCAGGTGCGCTCCGGGGTCACCGCACGGTCGGAGGACGGCCTCACGCCGGCCGAACAGCTCGTCAAGATCACCGAGCGCGTGACGCTTTTGACGAGCGAGCAGCTCCGCCGCTGGCGGGAGCTCCGCGCCGAGATCGAGGACGTCGGCATCATTATCGTCGAGCCGGCGGACGTCTCCAAGGCCGACCGCGAATGGCTGGAGGATTATTTTCTCAATCGCGTCTTTCCGGTGCTGACGCCGCTCGCGGTCGATCCGGCGCATCCTTTCCCCTTCATCCCAAATCTGGGGTTCACGCTGGCGCTGGAGCTGGTGCGGCCGGGCGACCGCAAGACGCTACAGGCGCTGGTGCGCCTGCCGCCCAAGATCGAGCGTTTCGTTCGGCTGCCTGGGCACGCCGCCGGGCGCGAGCGCTTCATGCTGCTCGAAACGCTGATCGCGATGAACGCCCAGCGCCTGTTCCCCGGCTATCTCCTGCGCGGGCAGGGCCTGTTTCGCGTCATCCGCGACAGCGACCTTGAAGTCGAGGAAGAGGCCGAAGACCTCGTGCTGCTCTTCGAGACGGCGTTAAAGCGCCGCCGCCGCGGTTCGGTCATCCGTCTCGAAGTCGCCGCCGATATGCCGCCGACCCTGCGCGCGCTCGTGGCCGACGAACTCGACGTGAACGAGCCCGAGACCTTCGAGATCGACGGGATGCTGGCGCTCAACGATCTTTCCGAACTCGTCGCGCTCGACCGCCCCGAACTGAAATTCAAGCCCTATAATCCGCGTTTCCCCGAGCGGGTGCGCGACAATGGCGGCGACTGCTTCCTCGCCATCAAGCAGAAGGATCTCGCGGTCCACCACCCTTACGAATCCTTCGACGTCGTCGTGCAGTTCCTGCAGCAGGCGGCGCGCGATCCCAATGTCATCGCGATCAAGCAGACGCTCTATCGCACCTCCAACAACAGCCCGATCGTCCGCGCCCTCGCCGAAGCGGCCGAGGCGGGCAAGTCCGTCACCGCGCTCGTCGAATTAAAGGCGCGTTTCGACGAGGAGGCGAATATTCGTTGGGCGCGTGATCTGGAGCGCGCCGGCGCGCAGGTCGTTTTCGGCTTCATCGAACTCAAGACCCACGCCAAACTCTCGCTCGTCGTGCGCCGCGAGGGGACCGGCCTCGTCACCTATTGCCATGTCGGCACCGGCAATTATCACCCGGTGACGGCGCGCATCTATACGGATATTTCCGTCTTCACCGCCGATCCGGCGATCGGGCGCGACGTGTCGCGCATCTTCAATTTCATCACCGGCTACGCCGAGCCAGCGGGGCTCGAGCGCATGGTGGTCTCGCCGATCTCGCTCAAGAAGAAGCTCCTCGAACATATCGAGGAGGAAATCGCCTTCGTGAAGGCCGGAAAACCTGGCGGGATCTGGGGAAAATGCAACGCCCTCGTGGATCCCGAAATCATCGACGCGCTTTACGCCGCCTCGCAGGCGGGCGTGTCGATCGATCTGATCGTGCGCGGCATTTGCTGCCTGCGCCCGGGCGTGCCGGGACTGTCCGACAATATCCGCGTGAAATCGATCGTCGGGCGTTTTCTGGAGCACGCCCGCGTTTACGCCTTCGGCGGCGGCTATGCGCTGCCGCATGCGCGCGCGCATGTGTATATTTCCTCCGCCGATCTCATGCCGCGCAATCTCGACCGCCGCGTCGAGGCGCTGATGCCGATTCTCAACCCGACCGTTCATCAGCAGGTGCTCGATCAGATCATGCTCGCCAATCTCATCGACAATGAGCAGAGCTATCGCGTCCTGCCGGACGGATCGTCGATGCGCATCGTGCCGCCGGAAGGCGAGGAGCGATTCAACGCGCATAAATATTTCATGACCAATCCTTCGCTCTCGGGCCGCGGCAAGTCGCTCAAGGATTGGCGGCCGCGCTCCCTCTTGAAGCGCGCGCAAGATGCTTGAGACATGGCTCCGCGCCGTTAAGGATCGGCGCAAGGGAGAACGACTCGACGCCCCGTCAGGACCCGTCGCCATCGTCGACATCGGCTCCAATTCCGTGCGTCTCGTCGCCTATCAGGCCCTGACGCGCGCGCTGACGCCGATCTTCAACGAAAAGGCGATGTGCGGCCTGGGCAAGGGCGTCGTCACCACGGGCCGTCTGCCGGAGGACGGCGTCGACAAAGCGCTGAACGCGCTGCGGCGGTATCGCGCGCTCTGCGAAACCATGGGCGTCGGCGATATTGAGGCGATCGCCACCGCCGCCGTCCGCGACGCCAAGAACGGCCCCGCCTTCCTCGACGCCGCGCGCGGCGCCATTCGCCGCGATATTTCGCTGCTGTCGGGAAAACGCGAGGCGGAGCTTTCGGCGCTCGGCGTCATCTCCGCCGTGCATCAGCCGGATGGCGTCGTCGGCGACCTCGGCGGCGGCTCGCTCGAACTCATCGACGTGGGCAAGGATTCGCTCGGCAAGGGCGTGACGCTGCCGCTCGGCGGCCTCGCGCTGATGGACGCTTCGCGCCGCTCGATGCGCGAGGCGACGCGCATCGCCCGCAAGGCCATCGCCGATGCGAAGCCTCTCGATCATCTCAAGGGCCGCACCTTCTACGCCGTCGGCGGCACCTGGCGCTCGCTCGCCAAGCTCCACATGCGCCAGCGCAATTATCCGTTGGGCGTCATGCATCATTACCGCATCCAGACCAATGAGGCGGCCGATTTCGCCGAGCTGGTCGAACGCATCGACAGCGCGGCCTTGGAGGATATCGACGTCGTCTCTGCGGCGCGCCGGCCGCTTCTCGCCTATGGCGCGATCGTGCTCGACGAGATCATTCGCCGCGCCAAGCCGCGCGAGATCGTCATTTCCGCCGCCGGCGTGCGCGAGGGATTGCTCTATGAGCGCCTGCCGCCCGCCGAGCGGCGCATCGATCCCTTGCTCTCGGCGACGCGCGAATTGGAGGCGACCTTCGCGCGCGCGCCAGGCTATGGCGACGATCTCGTGAACTGGACCGACGCCTTCATGGCGAGCGGCGAGATCGACGAGACGGATGAGGAGCGCCGACTGCGCCACGCCGCCTGTCTTCTCTCCGACATCGCCTGGCGCGCCCATCCCGAATATCGCGCCGAGCGGGCGATCAATATCGTGACGCAAGGGACCTTCGTTTCGATCGACCATCCCGGCCGCGCCTTCCTGTCGCTGGCGATCGTCTTCCGCCATGAGGGGCCGGAAGGCGCGGAAGGTCTCGCATTGCTGCGCAGCCTGCTCACCACGCGGCTTTTCATGCGCGCCCGCATCCTGGGCGCGATCATGCGCGTCGCCTATCTTCTCTCGGCGTCGATGCCGGGCGTTCTCCCGCGCACGCGGCTGCGCTTCGCCAACCGCGTCGTGATGCTAACCCTGCCGGCCGATTATGCCGATCTCGCAAGCGAGCGCGTGCTCAATCGCCTCAAGGCGCTCGGACGGCTCCTCGGCGCGGACGCCCAGATCGAGATCGCGCCGGGAACCATCGCCGCCGCCAACCGTTGATTTCCCGCCTATTGCGACAAGGAAGACATTCGACGGAGGGAGACTGCCGTGAATAAGCAATTTACCCAATGGCTGCTGACGGGCGCGATGGTCGCGCTGCTGAATTCCGCCGCGCAAGCCTGCACGCGCGTGCTCTATGGGACCGCCGACAATGACTATCTCGTCGGCCGGACGATGGACTGGGACGTCGATCCGCGAACAAACCTGTGGTCTTTTCCGCGCGGCATGGCCCGCGACGGCGGGGTTGGTCCCGGTTCGATTAAATGGACGGCGAAATATGGTTCCCTCATCGCCGACTTTTACGACGCGGCGACGGCTGAAGGCATAAACGAGGCCGGCCTCGCGGCCAATCTTCTCTATCTTGCCGAAGCGGATTACGGAGACCCGAAAGCGTCGAAGAAGCCGCTGCTTTCCGTCGGCGGCTGGACGCAATATGTCCTCGACAATTTCGCCACCGTCGCCGATGCGGTGAAAGCGCTGCAAAAGGAGCCTTTCGCGATCGTCGCGCCCGATCTCCCCGGCGGCGTGAAAGCGGCGAGCCATATGGCGCTCGCCGATCAAACGGGCGACAGCGCCATCCTCGAATATCTCGGCGGCAAGCTCGTCATCCATCACGACCGCAAATACACGGTGATGACCAATTCGCCGCCTTTCGATCAGCAGCTTTCGCTCAACACCTATTGGGTGGAGATCGGCGGGTCGAATTTCCTCCCCGGCACGCATCGGGCGTCAGATCGCTTCGCCCGCGCCAGTTGGAACTTGAACGTGACGCCGAAAGTCGACGACAAGCGGGTTGCGATCGCCAGCGTCTTTTCCATCATTCGAAACGTCTCGGTGCCGCTTGGAATCTCCACGCCCCAGGAGCCCAATATCGCCTCGACGCGGTGGCGCTCGGTCACCGACATCAAGGATCGGCTCTATTATTTCGAGCCGACGCTGAACCCCACAATTTTTTGGGTTGAGCTGACCAAACTGAAGCTCGAACCGGGCGCCAAGCCGGCGAAGCTCGATCTCGTGGGCAATCCGATTCTTTCCGGCGAGGTTTCGGACAAATTCCTTCCCGCCGAACCGTTTAAATTCCTCTCGCATTGACGGCGCCTCAACGCGCGGGAGCCGTCAGAGCAGGGGGCTCGCTCTCGTAAAACGGTGAAAAAAAAGGCGACGCCGTTTCCGGCGTCGCCCTTCTTGCGCGTTTACTCCGCGATTGGATAGGCCGCGAGGCGATTCATGTGCTCGACGTTCATCGCCCGCGCGCCGGAGACGCAAGTGAAACGCAGCGACTTGCCGACCGGCGTGTCGAAATGCGCCGCCTTGCCGTCCGCCACGGTCACGACCAGTCGGGTCGCCTCCGTCGCAGGGGTCTCCAGTTCGGCGGACGCCGAGTCGATCACCATCACTGTAAGCCGGCATCCGTTATCGGCGCCGACGAAATAGCTGACGAGGTGCTTCGATCCAGCATCGAAGCTCGTGGCCATGAGCGGCCGCATCGTCTGAGGCGACCATGCGTCGCCGGCGACCAGGCCCGAGCTTGCTGCAAGCCAGAGCGCTCCGCCGAGCGCCGCCGCGACAATTCGTTTTCCTGTGGTCATAGGTCTCTTCCTTCCATCTATCGATGGAGCGGCGCGCGATCGCCCAATTGGCCTCGGCGCGATCGAACGGCGCTCGATACGGAAGGTAGTTAGTGCGCCGCACAATAACAATATTGCAGCGCGAAAAAATCTCGAGATTGCGGTGCGACATATTGTTTCATATGGATAAACGAGAACGCTTAAACTTCCGTCATGTTGAAGGAGCAACGGTTCGACCGCACTTTTTTATGGCGCCGCAAGCTTTGGCGTTGTGCGCAGCAATAAAAACAGTTGACGGAATTATTCCGCGTTTGCGGGAGCTTCGGCGTCCTGCCAGTCGAAGGTGACGACCCGCCCGTTC
This sequence comes from Methylocystis borbori, assembly GCF_036576025.1. Lineage (NCBI taxonomy): Bacteria > Pseudomonadati > Pseudomonadota > Alphaproteobacteria > Hyphomicrobiales > Methylocystaceae > Methylocystis > Methylocystis borbori. The sequence goes on from NZ_JAZHYN010000005.1 coordinate 35,411, forward strand.
TCGACCGCGAGCGCCAGCCGTCCGCGCTTCAGCTCAAGCGCTTTTTCCCCAAAAATGGCTCGCCGCCATCCTTTGAGCGCGGGCGCGTCGGCTTCATCGTCGGCGGCGATGGCCTCCAGCTCCTCGACCGTGGCGATCAGCTTGGGGGCGACTCCCGTCTCCTCCGCCACCTGCCGCAGCAGCACCTTCAGCAGCTCCACGGTCGCCCCATTGGCGCCGCGCCGCTCGCGTTCGATGCGCGGCATGCCGGCGGGGTCGCGCGCGAGGCCGCGCTCGACGGCGGCGACGATGTCGATTCCGGCGCGCGAACGCTCCATCCCCTTGGGGAAGGAGCGCAGATTGCCGAGCGCCTCGGCGCTGCGCGGCGCCGCCTGGGCGATCTCGATCAGCACGTCGTCCTTGAGCACGCGCGAGCGCGGAACGTCGCGCGTCTGCGCCTCGCTTTCGCGCCAGGCGGCGAGCTCCATGAGCACCGCAAGGTCCCGCGGTTTGCGGGCGCGATGGCGCAGGCGCTCCCAGGCGTTTTCGGGATGTTGCTCATAGGTCGCGGGCGAGGTCAGCGTCTGCATCTCGTCCGCGAGCCAGTCGAGGCGGTTGGAGCGTTCGAGGCGGGTGCGCAGCGCGACGTAAATATCGCGCAGATGCGTCACGTCGGCGATGGCGTAGTCGATTTGCGCGTCCGACAGCGGACGGCGGGACCAGTCGGTGAATCGCGACGACTTGTCGACATTGGCCCTTGTGATCGCCTTCACCAGTTCGAGATAGGAGGCCTGCTCGCCGAAGCCGCACACCATGGCCGCGACCTGGGTGTCGAAGAGCGGCGCCGGGATGAGCCGGGCGAGCCGCCAGATAATCTCCAGATCCTGACGCGCCGCATGGAACACCTTGACGACGCCCGGATTGGCCATCAGCTCAAAGAATGGCGAAAGATCAATGTCTTCCGAAAGAGCGTCGATCGCCACCGCCTCTTCTGGCGACGCGAGCTGAATGACGCAGACGCGCGGCCAGAAGGTCGTCTCCCGCAGGAATTCGGTGTCGACGGTCACAAATGGATGTTTGGCGAAACGGTCGCATATCGCGGCCAGTTGGTCATTTGTGGTCAGCAGGCTCATTTGATTTATTCTAAACGTTTTTCACCCGAGGCTGAAGCCCAGAAACGTCCGCCTTGCGCAGGAGACGCGTTCAGGCGGGTTCGACGACCACCGCCGTGCCATAGGCCAGCACCTCGGTGACGCCGTCCATGATTTCATTCGCGTCATAGCGCATGCCGACGACGGCGTTGGCGCCGGCGTCCGCCGCATGCTGGCACATATGTTCGAAGGCCTCCTCGCGGGTCGTCTCGGCCAAATTGACATAGACCGACAGCTTGCCCCCGAAGATCGACTGTACGCCGCCGAAGAAATTCCCTACCACGGAGCGCGAGCGCACGGTGATGCCGCGCACAAGGCCGAGATGGCGCACGATACGGTAGCCAGTGATGTCATTGGTGGTCGAGACGATCATGAAAGCCCTCCGGGCGACGCGGGAGAAGTGAATCAATCCGCTAAACTTACTTTAATTCCAGCTTGCGGGCGCCGCCTAAAGGAGTAGCATGGCGGGGCCACTCTTTCATCAGGGAGCACTCCAGCATTATGAATGAGAGTCTTCGTTCCGTCGTGTGCGCTGGCGCACGAGAGTCGTATCGCCTCGCCTTCGTTGGCGCTTGTATTTTGGTCGGCGCGCCTGTTTTCGCGGCGCCTGCGCGAATACATCCGGCCTGGAGCCAGTGCCGCGCCGCCGATCCCGACGCGCGCATCGCGGGCTGCACCCAGATCATCGACAGCGTCGCCAAGGAAACCGCGCATAACAAGCTCGCCGCCTATGTCAATCGCGCCGGCGCCTATCAAGCCAAAGGCGATTACGCCAGCGCCATAGCGGATTTCGGCAAGGCGCTCGACGTCGACCCCAAATCGGCGGTCGTGCTCGTCGCGCGCGGCGCGGCGCATCAGGGGAAGGGCGACCTCGACGCCGCCATCGCCGACTATGACAAGGCGATCGCCCTCGACAAGAAGAACGCCGCCGCCTATGTGGCGCGCGCCGCGATCTGGCGGGCCAAGGGCGATGGGGAGAAGGCGCTCGCCGATCTTGGCGAGGCGGCGAAGCTCGACCCGAAATCCCCCGCCGCGCATGTGGCGCGCGGCGCGATCTATCACGCGAGGGGCGAGCACGACCGCGCCATAGAGAATTTCTCGGAGGCGGCGAAGCGCGATCCCAAGCATGCGGCGGCGCGCAGCGGGCGCGGCGCCTGCTATTACGCCAAGGGAGAGTTCGACAAGGCGATCGCCGATCTAGACGCGGCGCTCAAGATCGACCCGAAGAATGTCGCGGCGCTGATCAATCGCGCCAACGCCTGGCGCGGCAAGAAAGACTTCGTGCGCGCCAAGGCCGATTACGAGGCGGCGCTCGCCGCGCGGCCCGATCTCGCCGCCGCCAAGAAGGGATCGGAGGATATGGCGAAGCTCATCGCCAAGGTTTCCGGGGATGCGGCGCCGGCCGGGGTCCCACCCGAACGCGACTAAGCCGCCTCCCACCGCGATTAAACCATTGGAAGAAGGCGCGCCGCCCGCGTCGCGCCGTTTCTTTTTGCGGCGCGCGCCGTTTTTGACGCCGGAGGCTTGCCGCGCTTCGGGATCTTACAATTTTAATTCAGTGGGCGGCCGTCGCCAATGGAGCTTTCCCATCGCGCGCGACGACGTTGCGGGCTCTTCCGAGTCCGACCTCACGAGGGAGATTCCGCCGTGCGATCTTTGAAATTAAAAAAGACCTGGACGGCCTTGACGGCGATCGGCGTCGCCATCGGCCTTCAGGCGGCTTACGCCCAGCAGGACGCCAATTCCTATATGCCCGTCGTGATCAAGGACTCATTCGCTTCGATCATGGCGAAGATGAAAGCGGCGAAGCGCGACATCGAGAAGAAGCATGCCGATCTGCTCGCCCTGCGCTACGATCTCTCCAACCGGCCCGCCAAGGGCGTGACCATGTCGCGCGGCAAGCCGGTGCAGGACGGCGTGCGCGTCAAGCTCTCGGGCAAGGTCAAATGGGAAGATCTCGCGGCGATGACGCCGGCTGACATCCGCGAGAAAAACCTCTTCCCAAAGGGCTTCTTCCCGCTGCCGCATCCCAATCACCCCGAAGGCGGCATGGTCTTCCCGAAATTCGAGATCGACGAGATCAACAAGCAGGAAGGCCGCGATCTCACGCGCTTCGATCTCGACTACGATATTCCCGACCATTTCCTGCCGGAGTTCCCGCCGCCGATTTACCTCACGACGCGCCCCGATCTCGGCGACGTTTCCAAAGGCAAGCTCGTTACGCTTGACAACTACTACGAGATTTTCGACGGCGTCCTAAACCCGAAACAACTGGAAGGGTTGCGGCTGCTGCTGACGCCTTTCCCGCAGCAGCAGTTCAACCAGACGGACGATCGCCGCTCGGAGAAGCCGAGCCGCGGCGTCGCCTGCCTCGACTGCCATACGAATGGCCATACCAACGCCGCGACGCATCTTGTCGGCGACATTCGTCCGCAGCCCAATCGCCATCGGATCGACACGCCGCCGCTCCGCGGCGTCAACATTCAGCGCCTGTTCGGCTCGCAGCGCGCCCTGAAGACGGTCGAGGATTTCACGGAATTCGAGCAGCGCGCCGCCTATTTCGACGGCGATCCGGTGATCGCCACCAAGAAGGGCGTCAATATTCTGGAGCGCGGCAGCCAGGTTCATTTCATGGCGGAGATGGAGGAGATTTTCGATTTTCCGCCGGCGCCCAAGCTCGACATATTCGGCAAGCTCGATTCGTCGCTGGCCACGCCGGCGGAGCTGCGCGGCCAGGAGATTTTCTTCGGCAAAGGGCAATGCTCGGTCTGCCACGCGCCGCCGTATTACACCGACAATCTCATGCATAATCTGCGCGTCGAGCGCTTCTATAAGCCCGAAACCATAAATGGGATGCTGGCGACGGCCGACGGGCCGATCAAGACCTTTCCGCTGCGCGGCATAAAGGATTCGCCGCCCTATCTGCATGACGGACGGCTGCTCACGCTCGCCGATACGGTCGAGTTCTTCAATCTGGTCCTAGGGACCAAATTGACGGCGGAAGAAAAAGACGACCTTCTGCAGTTTATGCGCACGCTGTGAGCGGACGCAGGCCTGATCGCGAAAACGAGGGATCAGGCCAGCGTCTTCACGCTTTCAGCGCCTTGGCCGCTTCGAGAACCTCTTCGGCGTGGCCGGGCACTTTCACCTTCCGCCAGATTTTGGCGATCTTGCCGTCGACGTCGATCAGGAAGGTGGAGCGTTCGACCCCCATATATTTGCGGCCGTACATGCTCTTTTCGACCCAGACGCCATAGGCGCCGAGCGTCTCCTTTGTCTCGTCGGAGGCGAGCGGCAGTTTCAATTCATATTTTGTGCGAAACTTGTCATGGCTTTTGACGGAATCGGGCGACATCCCGACCACGATCGTCTTCGCTTTGGCGAATTTGTCACAAAGTCCATTAAATTCAATAGCTTCCTTAGTGCAGCCGGAGGTGTCGTCCTTGGGATAGAAATAGAGAACGACCTTCTTGCCCTTAAGCGCGGCGAGCGAGACCTTCTCGTCGCCCGCGCCGGGCAGATCGAAAATGGGCGCGGGATCCCCTTCTTTGAGCATGTCCTCGGCCTTGGCCGCAGTTTTGGGCATCTCGCCTTCCTTTCGTCGCATCCGCAGCTAAAATCAGACTTTACAATGCAGACTGCGCGCCAGCCGGCAAGCCCGGCGCGAATTTGCCAGCGCCGGCGCTGCGCATACGCCAAGAGCGAGGCCATTTGACCCACAGGACAGGGCGCGAGAATCTACGCGGCCAAGGCGTCAAGCCTTTGCCGCGGCGCCCTTCGGCGCAGCCGCGCCGCACATCCGGACGCCTCCTGACGCCTAGCCGCGGCGCGGCGCGCCTCCTTATAGGCGGCGCCCTCGGCGCGGCGTTGCTCGTCATTCTGACGATCGGCGGATTTTTCTATCTTCTTTCGAAGGGGCCAATCACTTTCGCCTGGCTCGCGCCGAGGATCGCCCAATCGCTCGATGAACTCGCGGGCGAGCATTACCAAATCTCGCTTCGGACCGCCTCGCTGGCGAATGGGGAGCATGGCCCGACCCTGTCCGTCGACGATCTCGTGGTGAAGCAGGACGGGCGGCCCATTCTCGCGGCGCCGCGGGCGGAGGTGTCGCTCGATTTCCACTCGCTCTTGATCGGCCAGCTGAAACCGCGCCGGCTGGAGGTTCTGGACCTCGATTTGCGGCTGTCGGTGACGCCGGACGGCGCCGTCGCCATTTCGGCGGGCGCCGAACCCGTGGCCGCGACGCCGCCAAGGCCCGCGCTGGCCGACGCGTCGCAAACGCCGGACATCGGGGTCGGGGGCGAACGCGTCGCGCTGCTGCGCGAAGCGGCTGGGGCGCTGCGCGGCGTGATGGACCTCGCGACGAGTCCGGAGAGCCCCATCGGCGCGCTCGACCGTTTCGGCGTAGCGCATGGGCGGCTCGTTATCGACGACCGCACCATCGACCGCGTCCTCCGCTATGACGACGTGACGCTGAGCCTCGACAAGGGCGGGGGCGGCATGCGCTTTTCGGCGGCGGCGAAAGGACCCTCGCGGCGCTGGACGGCGACGGCGGTGGCCAAGGGCGCGCCCGGCGGACGACGCGACTTCCAGGCGCAATTGCGCGATCTCTCGGTCGACGAGATCGCGCTCCTTGGCGGATTCCGCGCGGCGCGCTTCGACACCGACGCGCCGCTGGCTTTTGACCTGAGCTTCGCGCTCGGCGCCGGCGACGAGGTGCTTGAAGCTGTCGGCGGCATGGAGATCGGCCGCGGTTATTTCCGCTTCGACGAGCCCGACCATGAACCGGTCATGATCGAGAAGATCGCCGCCGCCGCGATATGGGACAAGGCCGGCCGCCGGGTCGCGATCGCGCCTTTTTTGTTCAAGGCCGGCGGTTTCGACATGGCCATCGTCGGCGAGGCGCGGGCTCCGGCGGCGAGGGCCGGGCAGGCGGCGGGCGCCGACGAGCCCTGGACGATCGCGCTGCGGCTCAAGGAGCCGACGGTCGTCGCGCCGGAGCGCGCCGGCGAGAAGAATATCCGCATCGACAGCGGCCTCCTCAATGCGCGCTTCTTTCGCGACGAAAGACGCATTGTATACGACAAATTCGCTTTCTCCGGCCCCGAGGCGAAGATCGACCTGAACGGCGCCTTCAGCTGGCGGAATGAAAATCACGTGACCTTCGCGCTCGACGTGGAGGAAACGCAGATTTATGCGCTGGCGCGGCTGTGGCCTACTCATGTCGCGCCGCAAGTGCGGGCCTGGTTCGTCGACCATGTTCCGGCGGGCGTTGTGCGCCAGGCCAGATATACGGCCGATTTCGACAACGCCGCGCTCGTTACGATGCGCTACGAGCAGTCGCCGCCCGACTCCTCGCTGCTCCTCGAGGGAGAGATCGTCGGCGGGACGGTCGCCGAAATTCTGCCCGGCATGGCGCCGCTCACCGGCGTCAACGGGCGCCTGCGCGTCACTGGCCGCACCGCGATGTTCGCGGCGAGCTCGGGCGTGATGGAGACGTCCCCCGGACGGCGTCTCAATCTTTTGGAAGGGCGCTTCACCGTCGCCGACAGCGCCTTGCGGCCGACGCCCGCGGCCGTCGAGATAAATGTCGGCGGCGCCGTCGAGGCGGTCGGCGATCTGCTTCTCATTCGGGACATTGCGCAGCACGCCACGATTCCCGTCGAACCGGGAACGCTGAAAGGGACGATCGAAGGACGGCTTCGCGTCGATTTCGAAACCGGCGACGACGCCCGCGACGAAAACACGACTTTCGCCATCGACGCGACGACCTCCAATCTCGTCATTGAGAAACTGATCGGCAAGGAGAAGCTCGAGGCCGGCGCCCTGCATGTCGTCGCCGACCGCGCCGGTCTGCGCGTCAATGGAACGGGCCGCATTTACGGCGCGCCGGCGACGCTCGACGTGCATCGGGCCTTTGGCGATAAGGGCGCGGCGCAGGCGCAGCTATCTTTGACCTTCGACGAAGCCGCGCGCCAGCGCGCCGGCTATGTGATCTCCGGCCTGAACGGCCCCCTGACCGCGACCGTGCGCACGCCTTTGCCGATCGAGGAGGTCAATACGCAGATCGAGCTCGACCTCACGCGCACAGGCTTCGACAATCCTCTGCCCGGATTGACGAAGCCGGCGGGCAAGCCGGCGAAGGCGTCATTCGTGCTGACGCGCCGCGGCGAAGGGATGGCGCTGGAGCAGATCAATTTCGACGCGGGATCGGCGCAGGCGCAGGGCATGGTCGAATTTTCGCGCGACGGCGCCTTCCGCGTCGCGCGCTTTTCGCAGGTGCGGCTTTCGCCGGGCGACGACATGCGCGTCGAGGTTCAGCGCGGGGGCGAGGCCGTGAAGGTCGTCGCGCGCGGCGCCAATTTCGACGCGCGGCCGTTGATGCAATCGCTGCTGCGCGCCGATCGAAACGATCGCGCCGGCGGGCCATCGATCGAGAACCTCGATTTCGACTTCAAATCGCCGATCGTCACCGGCCACGGCAAACAGATTCTCTCCAATGTCGATTTCAAGATGGAGCGGCGCGGCGGAAAACCGCGCGTTCTCGAACTCAGCGGCTTCTTCGGCCGCGAGCAGCTGACGATCAGCATGGCGCGCAATCAGAACGCGGGGCAGCAACTCGAGGTCGCGACCAATGATGGCGGCTCCTTCCTCGCGTTCCTCGATCTCTATCGGAAGATGGATTCCGGCGCGTTGTCGGCGACCGTGCAGCTTGGCCAAAACCGCGCCGACGGCGCCTTGCGCATCCGCGATTTCTATGTGCGCGGGGAGCCGACCCTGCGCCGGCTCATGGCGCAGGGCGGCGCGGCGCGGGCGGACGCCCGCGGCAACTATAGCTTCGATCCCGAACTCGTGCGCGTCGGACGCCTGGAGAGCGACTTCACCTGGTCCGGCGGTCAATTGGCGGTGCGCGAGGGCGTGTTGTCAGGCCCCGAAATCGGGCTGACCTTCGACGGCTATATCGATTTCCCGCGCGAGCAGCTTGACCTCGTCGGCTCCTATGTGCCGGCCTATGCGCTGAACAGCTTGCTATCGAACATTCCGGTGCTCGGCGTCGTGCTCGCCGGCGGCCAGCACGAAGGCGTCTTCGCGCTCAGCTATCACGTCGCCGGCGCGCTGAACTCCCCGACGGTCAGCGTCAATCCGCTGTCGGCGATCGCGCCGGGCCTCATGCGCAAAATCATGGGCGTCATCGACGGCACGGCGCGCATGCCGCAGGAGCGGCAGCGTTAGAGCAAGTTCTTAAAAAAGTTGACAGACTTTTTCGATCAGAACTTGCTCCAGCTTATTCATTTGGCCGTCTGATCGGAAAGCGCGCTAGCCGCCCTTTGAGCGGCGTTTACGAGCGCTCCAGCAGCACATGCTTCTTCTTGCCGAGCGAGAGTTTGACGACGCCGTCCTCGGCGAAATCCTTTTCGCCGAGGACGCCGCGTTCGTCCGTCACCGGCGCGTCGTTGACGCGCAGGCCGCCGCCCTTGATCTGCCGTCGCGCTTCGCCCGTCGAGGCGACGAGTCCCGCCTTGACGAAAGCCGTCAGCACGCCGAGGCCAGCGTCGATCTCCTGCGCCGAGACGGCGACTTTGGGCAATGACAGGGCGAGCGCGCCTTCTTCGAATGTGGCGCGCGCCGTCTCCGCCGCCTGCTCGGCCGCGGCGCGGCCATGGACGAGCGCCGTCGCTTCGGTCGCGAGCGTCTTCTTCGCCTCATTGACCTCGGCGCCCTGAAGCGCGGCGAGGCGGCCGATCTCCTCCATCGGCAGGAAGGTGAAGAGCTTCAGGAAGCGCGCGACGTCGGCGTCCTCGGTATTGCGCCAATATTGCCAGTAGTCATAGGGCGACAGCATGTCGGCGTTGAGCCAGACCGCGCCCGCCGCCGTCTTGCCCATCTTGGCGCCGGACGATGTCGTCAGGAGCGGCGAGGTGAGGGCGTAAAGCTGCGGCGTCCCCATGCGCCGTCCGAGGTCGAGGCCCGTGACGATATTGCCCCATTGGTCCGAGCCGCCCATCTGCAGCAGCGCGCCGTAGCGTTTGTTGATTTCGACGAAGTCATAGGCCTGCAGGCACATGTAATTGAACTCGATGAAAGAGAGTTCATGCTCGCGTTCGAGGCGCAGCTTCACCGAATCCATCGTCAGCATGCGATTGACGGAGAAGTGGCGGCCCACGTCGCGCAGGAAATCGATGTAGTTCAGCCTCGCGAGCCAGTCGGCGTTGTCGAGCAGAAGGGCGTCGGTCGGGCCGTCGCCGAAGGCGAGGAAGCGCTCGAAGATCTGTTTGATCGAGGCCTTGTTGGCGTCGATCTGCTCGATCGTGAGCAGCCGGCGGCTTTCGTCCTTGCCCGAAGGATCGCCGACGCGCGTCGTGCCGCCGCCGACGAGCGGCAGCGGCTTGCCGCCCGTGCGCTGCAGCCAGGCGAGCAGCATGATCGGCAGGAGCGAGCCGACATGGAGCGAGGGCGCCGTGCAATCGAAGCCGATATAGGCCGTCAATCCGCCCGCCAGCGCCTTTTCGTCCAGCCCCGCGAAATCGGAGCATTGATGCACGAAGCCGCGCTCGATGAGCGCGCGCAGGAAGTCGGATTTAGGGGAGAAGTCGGCGGTCATGGGAAGGGTGATAGGCGCAGGGACGCGCCCGCGCAAGGCGGCGCGCGCCGCAATGAGGGCTCTCCAGGCTTATTGGCCGAACTGCAGCTGATGGCTGATCGCCGTCCGCGTTCCGTCCTTGAACGTCACCTCGATGGGCACCAGAAACGTTCCCCAGCCCGAGGCGGCGTAGGAAAAGCGAGAGCTGGGGTCGCACACGACCTGCGGCGGCAGTTGGAATGTGGCATGCAGCGTGTAGGTCACGCACTCAATTGTCGCGAGAACGTCCGCCGGCGCGTCGATATAGATGGTCCAGCCCCAAGTCTTGTTTCCAAGGTAGGTCGATGTATTCGCGGCGGAGAGCGGCGGGTGGGAGGCGCTCGGGGGCGGCGGCGCCGCTTTATTCGGGACCGGCGCGTCGACGACCGGCGGCGCAAACTTTCCAGGCTCCGTCGCCACGGGCGCATGTATATCGGGGTCCTTCGACTTGGGCTCCTTCCCGCCGATAAAACCGGAGCTATAAAGCGCCGTCACCAGCGCGGCGATTGAGCCGAAGAGCCCGCTTATCGCGGTTATGACGCCCGGCGCGGTTTTCCAAAAGGATGTTTCTTCGCTCACAGAGCGCTCCAATAAAATCGCCTAATTCTATTTCACGACGGCGGCGCTTGTCATCCGCAAACGCGCTGAGCGAATTTTCACGCGGCGCGCCTTCGATGCCGCGCCGGACATTCTTGCCTTTCTTGTCGCCCTTCTGGCCTTTTGCTAGAGCAGGATCGTTTGAGACGGAATCGCGTTGCGGCTCCGTCGCAAACTTGGATCCTGCTCTATTCCTTTAAATTGGAGCGAGATTCACGTCCTTGGCCAAAGCGCGTCGCGTTTCCATCCAGAACGATCTCGCTCTGAAAGCCGCCAGCCGCCGCGCCAGCCGTCGGCGTCGGCGAAATGCAGGAAGATCATGCTTTTCTATGAGCCGCTGTTCCTGTTTCTATTCGGGCCGGCGGTCTATCTCCTTTATCTCTTTTTCGGCGCGGCGAAGGCGCGGCGCGCGCTTATCCTGCTTTGCGCAAGCGTGATCTTTTACGGCTGGAGCGAGCCGGTTTTCGTCTTCGTCGTGTTCGGCTCCGTCGCGCTCGATCTTTACGTTGCGCGAAAAATCGCGGCCTCACCAGACTCCCTCATCCTGAGGAGCGAGCGCAGCTCGCGTCTCGAAGGAGGAGGGAGGCTGTCGCCCTCGCGCTTCGAGACGCGTCCTTCGGACGCTCCTCAGGATGAGGGCGATAAGGCGCGCGCGCGCTGGCTGGCGCTGGGCGTCGTCGGCAATCTCGCGATCCTGATCTATTATAAATACACGGGCTTTCTCGCGCTCAATCTCGACGCGTTCCTAAAGGCGTTGACGCTCCCCGGAATCAATATTCCGCAAATCGCCTTGCCGATCGGCGTGAGCTTCATCGTTTTCGAAAAGATCACCTATCTCGTCGACGTCTATCGCGGCGTCACGGCGCCGGCGCGGCCCTTTCTCTATGGGCTTTACGTCTTCTTCTTTCCCAAGCTGCTCGCCGGGCCGATCATCAAATATCACGACATCGCGCGTCAGTTCGAGGAGATGCGCCACGCCGACATGGCGGATTTCGTCGCGGGCTTTTCGCGCTTCATGCTCGGCGTCGTGAAGAAGCTGCTCCTTGCCGACACGCTCGCGAGCGGGGCGGACATGATCTTTGCGCGCGACCCTTCAACGCTCGGCTTTACGGAAGCATGGGCGGCGGCGATGTTTTTCACCTTCCAGATCTATTTCGATTTCTCCGGCTATTCCGACATGGCGATTGGCCTTGCGCGCATGTTCGGCTTTCGCCTCTTGGAGAATTTCAACATGCCCTATGTCGCGACCAGCATCACCGATTTCTGGCGGCGCTGGCATATGTCGCTCACGAGCTGGATTCGCGAATATTTATATTTTCCGCTCGGGGGCAATCAGCGCGGCGAAGCGCGCACCTATTTCAATCTCTGGATCTGCTTTCTCGCTTCCGGCGTCTGGCACGGCGCCGCTTGGACCTATGTCGCCTGGGGCGTCTATAATGGCGCATTCCTCGTGCTCGATCGGCTGTTTCTGCTGCGCCGCCTCGAGCGCCTGCCGGATTGGCTCGCCAATGTCGTCACAATGATCGTCGTGATCGTCGGATGGACTCTCTTTCGCGCGACTTCCTTCGCGCAAGCCGGCGCGCTGCTCGCGCTGATGGCGCAGCCATGGGCGACGGCCAGCGCGCCTGTCGCGATCCCCGAGGAATATGTCGTCGTCGCGCTCATCGCCGCCGCGATTTGCGTCGCGCAGCGCGTCTCGCTTTTTTTCGAGGGCTTCGATTGGGCCATAGCCGCCCAGCGTTTTGCGCTGGCGTCGAACGGCGCGCTGTCGATCCTCTTTATCGCCGCGCTGGCGAAGGGGCTCGCCGATCCGTTCAAGCCCTTCATCTATTTCCGGTTCTAGAATGACGCCGGTGAATCATCCTTGCGAGGCGCGAAGCGCGGCAATTAAAGGCGCGATAATTACCCGCCTCCCTATTTTTGGCTGCGCCGGCTTCATCCTATTTCTGTTTCTCGCGAATCTGTGGAATTTCGCGGTCGAGCGCGACTGGCCGAAATTGCGCATCCGCAGTGCCTCGCCGCTGGCGGGCGTCGCGAAGCCGAAACCCGTCCCCTGGACGCTCGACGCTTTTCTTTCCGGCGAGACGCAGAAGGCGGTCTCGATCAATCTCGGTCGAGAGTCGCCCGTGTTTCCGATCGCAGTGCGCGCGAAAAATCAGCTCGTCTATTCGCTCTTTGGCAAATCCGCGGCGCCCGGCGTCGTCGTCGGCCGCAACGACCAGCTCTATGAGCAATTCTATATCGACGAATTTTGCGCGCGCGGCGGCGCGCCCGATTTCCCGCGCATTGAGACATGGGCGTCGACGCTGAGCGGGATTCAACAAGCGGCCGAGGCGCGCGGCAAGAGCTTCGTTTATGTCGTGTCGCCGTCGAAAGCCGCGCGCTATCCCGAAGATTTGCCTCGCTCGGTTCCTTGCGCGGCGCGGGCGGCGGCGACGCACGACAAGCTCGCGCCCTATCTCGCCGCGCTCGCGAAAGCGGGCGTTCGCCATGTCGACGGGGCAGGGCTCATTAGCGCGGAGCGGCCTCATTACGCCATTCCGCTCTTCCCGCGCGGCGGCACGCATTGGAATAGCGTTGGCGGCGCGCTGGCTTTTCGCGAGGCGACGCGTCTCTCGCCCGCTTCGCCGGTCGGCGTATTGGATTTCGCATACGCGCCCTCGCCGCAAGCCATGGGCACGGACCGCGACCTGCTCGATCTCCTCAATCTTCTTTGGCCCGACGCGCAATATTCGACGGCGGCGATTGGGCGAGCAGGGGAGGCGGCCGATTGTCCGCGCACGCCGCGGCTCCTCGCCATGGGCGGCAGTTTTCTGCATCAGATTCTCGCGGCGGCGACGCTCGCGCCCTGTCCGCCGCAAATCGACTATTGGTTCTATATGCGCATGGAGGACAATCGCGTCGAACTCGGTCACTACCGCCGCTCGCCCGGCGACGCCTCGAACGGCGCGCGTCTTTCCGCCGCCTTGGAAGAGCTCGACGAAAATCTCGCTGGCGCGGATCTCATTCTGCTCGAAGAAAACGAATCAAACATCGCGACGATGAAACAGGTCGGCCATTTGGCCGACGCCATAGGCCGCTTACATTAGATCACGTTGCATTTGGGCGATGTCCCAAAGACGGAGAGCGTGATCGATTCAAAAATTTTAGAGCGCGCTTTGCGCGAAAACCGGATTCCTTTTTCGCAGCACGCTCTAGGCCGCGCGCGAGGGGTCGCGCCAATAGCCTTCGTCGCGCGCGATCTTCGCATATTCGGCGTGGACGAGGAGGGGGCCATAAAGCCGCTCGAGCCTTCGCACCGCGAAATGGCCGCGGGCCAAAGTCTGGAAATGTTCCATAAAGACGACATTGATCGCCGCGCCGCTGACGGCGCCGATGACGGGCACGGCCTGCGCCGCGGTCTTTTGCGAGACGACGACGCCGAAACGCGCCGCGAACTGGCCGATCAGCCGGGCCAGCGCCGGCGCGGCTTCGTCGACGACTCTGCGAGCCGTTAGGTAATGGGCGGCGTCAGTGACGGATTTCGCCATGAGCGCGCGCAACGCGAGATAGCCGCCCTCCAGCAGATTTTCTTCCGCGGCATGGCCGCCAAGCGCGAAAACTTCCAAACAAGCGAGAGCGGCGTGCGGGCTGCGCAGGTTCTCGCCCTCGCTGCTGGCGATCTCGGCGATGGAGCGCAGCATGATCGTCGTCGACAGCGGCAGTTCGAGCGGCAGGCTCACGAGGCCCATGGCGCCGCCGACGCCGCCCGTGAGCGCGGCCAGACGCCGATGGAGGCGCGCCCTATCCCTGACGGGGCGTCCGTCGAGGCTCGCGAGAGCAGCCTTCATGGACAAAGTCAGCGCCTTATGGGCGGCGCTCGCCGCCGCCGCCTGCAGCCGCGGGGACAGGGTCAGCGCGCCAAAGCCTTTTCCCCGACCGGCGAGCGCGGCGAGGCGTCCCGCAAAAGTCTGGCGCTCGAGCGCAGCGACGGCGGCGCGCAGCGCAGCGAGATCGGACTCTGTAAGGCCCTCTCCCAAGGGGACAGGGAGCGAATAGGTCTGCGGCACGGCTAGCCTCGGCGCTGGATCACGCGACATTTGGAACTGCATCGCCCAAATGTAGATAACGTGATCGATTCTAAAAGTTTAGAGCGCGCTTTAACGCGAAAAACCGGGTCCCGCTTTTTTCGCAGCGCGCTCTACGAAATAGCTGGGAAACAGCCGGGAAACATAAGCGTAAATCGGTCGCCAACGCGCCATTTGCAAGCGCGCGGCCCGGCATGATAACGCCAAAGCGGCCCGCGATGGAAAGTTTCTGACGCCGTCGCGCCTCGTGCGTTTGCGCACAAGTCCCGGCCGGCGCCGGCGTTATCCAAACGCCGCGAACGTCGGGACGACGCCCTTGTATTTCCGTGGTTGTCCTATAACTCCAACTTGTGCGTAGCAGCTTCGTAGTCGTGAAAGAGGCGCGAAAGCCGCCTCGATAGGAAGAGGAGAGTTGAATGAGGAAATTTGGATTGGCTCGCGCCTTAGGCGGCGCTTGCCTTCTCGCGCTGCTGACGCCAGCGGCGGGGTTTGCGGATGATCGCGTGGGCACGCTGCAGTGCCGCCTCCTGGGCAATAGCATTAGCGTGCTGGTCGAAAACCAGCAGATCGATTGCATCTATCGCGACGATGCGGAAGGCGCGTTCCCCGCGCATTACGTCGGCACGCTGACCAAGGTCGGGCCCAACATCACCATTAACGGTCCTGGCGAACTCGGCTGGGGCGTGGTCGCGGCGACCGATCACATCGGGCCCGGCGCGCTTGCCGGAAACTATGTGGGGCCGGGCGTGTCGGCCAAGGTCGTCGTGGGCGGCGGCGGCTCGGCGCTCGTCGGCGGCTCCGACAATACTTTCTCGCTGCAGCCCTTCAATGTGCAGGCCGGCGCCGGCTTCGGCTGGAATGCGGGCGTCGAGAGCCTGACGCTGGTCTATGTTCCGCCGCCGCCTCCGCCTCCGCCGGTTTGGCATCATCATCGCCGGCACCATCACTCGGTCCATCACCACCACTGATCGGTCCGCCGCCTCACGCCGGCGCGCGGAAATCCATGAGCCGGTCGGTCGGAAAGTCATAAAGCCTCGCGCTCTCGCGCCATTGCGGCGTCAGCAGCGCGAGGCATTTTTTTGCGAATTCCTCGGGCGTCCGCAGCGTCATCGGATCTTCGCCCGGCATCGCTTGCGCGCGCATGCGGGTGCGTAGCGGGCCCGGATTGGCGAGCATCGCCGTGACGCCGTCGCTCGCGGTCTCGGCCGCGTAAGTGCGCGCCATGGCTTCGAGCGCCGCTTTCGAAATGGCGTAAGGCCCCCAGAAGGGCTTCATTGTCGCGCGATGCGCCGCGCCCGACGTGATGAAGACGACGCGGCCCGCGCCTGAAGCGCGCAGCAGCGGATCGAGCGAGCGAATGAGCCGCCAATTGGCGGTGACATTGACCGCGACGACTCTGTCCCAATCCTTCGGATCGACATGCGCGAGCGGCGAGAGAGGTCCGAGCACGCCGCCATTGCCGACGAAAATATCGAGCTTGCCCCAGCGCGTGAAAAGCGCGGCGCCGAGCCGGTCGAGCGCGTCGAAATCGGCAAGATCGCAGGGAACGAGCGTCGCTTCTCCGCCAAGCCCGCGAATCTCATCGTCAAGCTCTTCGAGCGCGCCCTGCGTGCGCGCGAGCGCGACGACATGAACGCCGTCGCGCGCGAGCTCCAAAGCGAGCGCCCGTCCGATGCCGCGCGAGGCGCCGGTGACGAGAGCGATGCGGGGGGAAGGGGAAGAGGTCATGCGTCTAATCGAATAGAAGAGACCGAAGGTTTTGTCGTGTGTGAATCAGCGCGGATATAGGACGTAGCCGCTTTCATCGGAATTGAAATTAAAATGCCACTGGAAGCGAATCCGACGAAGGCTGGAGATATTTTTTTTCGCTTCGATACGTGTTGCCGATGCATCCTTGCCAGGCCCGTGAAACTCGCAGGAGCCTAGCTCGCCTCCGCCAGCAGCGACAGTTGCGCGCGGTTTTCGCCGACGAGGTCGGTAAGCGGGGTCGGATAGTCGCCGGTGAAGCAATGGTCGGTGAACTGCGGCCGCGCCGGATCGCGCCGCTCGTAGCCCATGGCGCGATAGATGCCGTCGACGGAAAGGAAGGCGAGCGAGTCGCAGCCGATATAGTCGCGCATCTCTTCGAGCGTATGCGTCGCCGCGAGCAGGTTCTCCTTCTGCGGCGTGTCGATGCCGTAATAGTCCGGATGGGTGATCGGCGGCGAGGAGATGAGGAAGTGCACCTCGGTCGCGCCGGCGTCGCGCATCATCTGCACGATCTTCACCGAAGTCGTGCCGCGCACGATCGAATCGTCGACGAGAATGACGCGCTTGCCCGCGACGACGGCGCGGTTGGCGCTATGCTTCATGCGCACGCCGAAATCGCGCGCGATCTGCGTCGGCTCGATGAAGGTGCGTCCTATGTAATGGTTGCGGATGATGCCGAGTTCGAACGGCAGGCCGGACTGCTGCGCATAGCCGAGCGCGGCCGGCACGCCTGAATCCGGCACCGGCACGACGACGTCCGCGTCGATCGGATGTTCGCGCGCGAGTTCGGCGCCCATCGCCTTGCGCACCAGATAGACCGAGCGGCCATGCACGATCGAATCGGGTCGCGCGAAGTAAATGTATTCGAATATGCAGGGGCGCATCCGCTGCGGCGGAAACGGCCGCATGCTTTGCAGCCCGTGTTCCGAGATCACGACGATTTCGCCGTTCATCACGTCGCGCACGAAGCGCGCGCCGATGATGTCGAGCGCGCAGGTCTCCGAAGCGAGGATATATTTGCCGTTCAGTTCGCCGATGACGAGCGGCCGAATTCCCAAAGGATCGCGCGCGCCGATCAGCTTCTTATTGGTGAGGGCGACGAGCGAATAGGCCCCTTCGATCGAGCGCAGCGCCTCGACGAAGCGGTCGATGAGCAGCGGCTTGCGGCTGCGCGCGACGAGGTGAAGGATCACCTCCGTATCGGAGGTCGACTGGAAGATCGCGCCTTCGGCGATCAGCTCGCGGCGCAGCGCCTGCGCATTGGTGAGATTGCCGTTATGCGCGACGGCGAAACCGCCGGTGTTGAGCTCCGCGAAGAGCGGCTGCACGTTGCGCAGCATGGTTTCGCCGGTGGTGGCGTAGCGCACATGGCCGATGGCGGCGGCGCCGGGCAGGCGCTTGATCGTCGTTTCCTTCGAGAAATGGTCGCCGACGAGACCAAGGCGCCGCTCGCCGAAGAAGCGGCCGCCTTCGAAGGTGACGATGCCCGCCGCCTCCTGCCCGCGGTGCTGAAGCGCATGCAGGCCGAGCGCCGTGATCGCCGCGGCGTCCGGCAAGTCGAAGACGCCGAAGACGCCGCAATATTCGCGAAGCCTGTCTTCCTCGTCGCTGTCCTGGGCCGCGTCGATCTCCCAGGACGACGATAAATTACAGTCCCCCGCGGGCTCCGTCATGCCTAGACCCCCATGACCCGCCTCCCGTCGCTCTTCGCCGGGACTCTGCGTGTCGTATTGTGGTCATATTTGCCAGTCGACAAGCCCATCCGCAAGCCCGCCGTTCGTCATAATGGCTTCCCGCTCCGCTCCGTCGGCGTTTCGCCCTGGGCGTCGGCGGGCGGAGCAGCCTCGCCTTGAGGCGCCTTGTCCGGCTCGACGTCGGCGGCGGGCTCCTCGACGGCCGGCAGGTCCTTTTTCGCCTTGATCTTCGCGACGAGGGCGTCGATGTCGTCGGGCAGCATTTCGCGCAATTTCTCGCCGCCCGCCTCGAGGAAAGGCTTGGCGCGGGCGTTTCGGACCCATTCGGGCTGATTGGCGTCAGGCACGAGCCAAGTATAGAAAACGAAGGCGACGACCGCGAGCAGCGCGCCGCGAACCGCGCCGAAAAGAAAGCCCAGCGTTCTGTCCAGCGCGCCGACTTTCGAATCCAGAATGAGGTCGGAGACCTTCACCGTAACCAGCGAGACGAGCACCAGCGCGACGAAGAAGACCGCCGCCACCGAGGCGACCAAGGCCAATTCGTCCTTGGCGATATAGGGTTTGATGTAGGGCAGGGCGAGCGGGTGAAAGAAATAGGCCGCCGCCGCCGCCGCGACCCAGGAGACGATCGCCAGCACCTCGCGCGTGAAGCCGCGCAGCAGGGCGAGCAGCCCGGACACGAAAACGACGGTGATTACTGCCAAATCAAGATATGACGGCATCGCTAGCCTCTTGCTGTTCGCGTCTGAACGGCCGAGTGACTGGACCCGCGCCTTGGGGCCTCGCCAAGCGGTCTTCGCATGACCTTTGCCGGCGCCTGCGTCAACTTTTTCGCCGCCGCGCCGGCCTTCTCCTGGTTCAGGATCGTTTGAAAGGGAGTCGCGGGCGACGCCATTTCAGACGTGAATCCCGCGCAAATTTGGAGCGAGATACGCGCTCCAGGCGGCGGAATCGCTTTTTGCTTGTTGCAACGGTGAGCTTCTAACGCATCTTGACGCCGGGCGGAAACAGGAAAGCGTCCCTGCGCCTGGGCTCAGTTCCGCGCGACGGCCTTTTCGCGCGCGGATATGCGGGCGATCGCGGCGACGAGGCCGCCGACGTCGGCGCAGGGCCGTATCGCCACGCCGGCGCGACGATCCTCGTCAGTCAGCTGCTGGGCTTGCGGCACTACGGCGTGGCGAAAGCCGAGCTTGCCCGCCTCGCGGAGCCGCATGCCGGGATGGATCACCGGCCGCACCGCGCCGGAAAGGCCGATCTCCCCGAAAAAAGCCATATCTGCCGGGAGAACGGCGCCGGTGAGCGAGGAAACAAGCGCGGCCGCGGCGGCGAGATCGGTCGCGGGCTCGTCGGCGCGCAGGCCGCCGGCGACGTTGAGATAGACGTCATGCATGCCGAGCTTGAGGCCGCCATGCGCCTCGAGCACCGCGAGAATCATCGACAGCCGGTTCTGGTCGAAGCCGACGACGGCGCGCCGCGGCGTGCCGAGCGAGGTCGGCGCGACCAGCGCCTGAATCTCGACGAGCATGGGGCGCTGTCCCTCCATGCCGGCGACGACGGCCGCCCCTGGCGCGGCGGCGTCCCGGCCCGCGAGGAAAAGCGCGGAAGGATTGGCGACTTCGGCGAGGCCGAGCCCGGTCATCTCGAAAACGCCGATTTCGCCCGTCGCCCCGAAACGGTTCTTGGAGGCGCGCAGCATGCGGAAATGATGCGCGCCGTCGCCCTCGAAGGAGAGCACGGCGTCGACCATGTGCTCGACGACGCGGGGGCCCGCCACCTGTCCGTCCTTGGTGACATGGCCGACGAGAATGATCGCGGCGCCGGTCGTTTTCGCGTGACGCAGCAGCGCCTGGGCGCTCGCGCGCACCTGCGTCACCGTTCCGGGCGCCGATTCGACGAGATCGGTGTGCATCGTCTGAATCGAGTCGATGACGATCAGCGCAGGCGGCCGGCCCGTCGCGCAGGTCGCGAGAATGTCTTCGACCTGCGTCGCGGCGGTGAGCTCCACCGGCGCGTCGGCGAGATTGAGTCTCGCGGCCCGCAGCCGCACCTGCGCCACGGCCTCCTCGCCGGAAATATAGACGACGCGCGCGCCTTGTCGCGCGAGCGCCGCGCAGGCCTGGATGAGGAGCGTCGATTTGCCGATGCCGGGCTCGCCGCCAAGCAGCAGCACGGAGCCCGGCACGAATCCGCCCCCGGTGACGCGGTCGAATTCGTCGACGCCGGTAACGATTCGGGGCGCGGGTCGCCCTTCGCCGGCGAGCCCTTCAAGTTCGAAGGCGCGGCCCCGCGTCGCCCGACGCGCGGCCGCGCCGCCATCCGTCTCCGCGACGATCACGTTCCATTCGCCGCAGGACTCGCAGCGGCCCTGCCATCTCGATGTGACGGCGCCGCAATTCTGGCAGACGAAGACGGACCGGGCTTTGGCCATATTTAGTTGGCGCATGCGGCCCCAAGGCTTGTCAAGCGCCGAGAAGCGTTTACTCGCCGCCGTTTATCCTTGCGCGTAAAATATTGGAAGGTTTGAACGAGACGACAAGCCGCGCGGAAATCTTCGCGCCGTCGCCCGTCTTGGGATTGCGTCCGAGGCGCTCCTTCTTGGCGCGAACGATGAAGGCGCCGAAGGAAGAAAGCTTTACGTCCTCGCGCGCGACGATTCGCTCGAAGATTTCGTCGAGCACCATCTCGACATATTTGGCGGACTCGGCGCGGGACAGCCCGATCTTCCGATGGACCGCGTCGGCCAAGTCCGAGCGCGTCACCGCGCCGTTTCTTTCCGTATGTTCTTCTTTCGCCGCGCCATTTGGCGCGCCGACCGCTGCCCCGTTTGCCATCTTCTACCTTGCGTAAGCTGCGACAAGCGACAAAGGCGGACGTTCGGAGCGCGTGGGATGGGGCGAAGCCGGCTCAATCAGGGGTAGCGCGTGAATTTTGTTTAGGCCCATCGAATGCGCATGTTATGCCGCCTTTATCGCTGAATTTTTCAGAATTGGACGGCGAAATCAAGCGCAGGTTGTATCGCGCGGGGCGGCAATTCCTTGAAATTATTTGCATACAATCAAATTATTATTGTATTTCGAGAGCTTACCAGCGTATCAGCGCCGACCCCCATGTAAATCCGCCGCCGACCGCTTCGAGCATGACGAGGTCGCCCGGCTTGATTCGTCCGTCGGCGACAGCCGTGGCGAGCGCCAGAGGCACCGAGGCGGCCGAAGTGTTGCCGTGCAAATGCACGGTGGCGACAACCTTTTCCGGCGCAATTCCAAGCTTTTGCGCCGACATGTCGATGATTCGGCGATTCGCCTGATGCGGCACGAACCAGTCGAGGTCCTCCGCCGTCAGTCCCGTGGCGGCGAAGGCGTCCTTGACGACATCCGTCACCTGCCCGACGGCGAAGCGGAAGACTTCCTTTCCCTCCATGCGCAAATGGCCGACGGTCTGCGTCGCCGACGGGCCGCCGTCGACATGGAGCTTGTTGCAGTGACGCCCGTCCGAGCGCAGATGCGTCGTCAGGACGCCGCGCTCGTCCAGCGCGCCGCGCGACGGCCGCGCTTCGAGCACCATCGCGCCGGCGCCATCGCCAAAGAGCACGCAGGTCGTGCGGTCGGTCCAGTCGATGATGCGCGAAAAGGTCTCGGCGCCGATCACAAGCGCGCGCTTGTGAGAGCCAGAGCGCAGGAATTTATCCGCCGTCGCCACGGCGAAGACGAATCCCGAGCAGACCGCCTGCAAATCGAATGCGGCGCCTTGCGTCATGCCGAGGGCGGCCTGGATCTGCGTCGCCGTCGAGGGGAAGGTCCAGTCGGGCGTCGAGGTGGCGACGATGATAAGGTCGATGTCCTGCGGCGCGATCCCCGCGTTGGCGAGCGCGGCGCGCGCCGCCTTCTCGCCAAGCATCGAGGTCGTCTCGCCTTCGGCGGCGATGTGGCGCTCCTTGATGCCGGTGCGCTGTACGATCCACTCGTCGCTCGTGTCGACGAGCTTGGCGAGTTCGTCATTGGTGAGAGTTTTTTGCGGGAGGTAGGCGCCGACGCCGAGAACGACCGAACGCAATCCCAACTGATCTGTCGTCACTGGGCGGCTTCCTGAGGGGAGCTTGTCGGATCGGCGCCGTCTCGATCTTCGAGCCGATGCGCGAGCGCGACCGTGTCGCGGATGCGGTTGAGGAGATCGCTTCCCGCCATCTCATAACCGATCTCCACGGCGCGGGCGAAGCCGACGGGATCAGCGCCGCCGTGGCTTTTGATGACGATCCCCTGAAGGCCGAGAAAAACGCCGCCATTGGTGCCGCGCGTGTCCATCTTGGCGCGCAGTTCGCCAAAGGCGCTTCGCGCCAGAAGATAGCCGAGCTTGGCCAGAAGCGATCCGCCCATCGCCTGTTTGAGATAGGCCGCGATTTGCGCCGCCGTGCCCTCCGCCGTCTTCAGCGCGATATTGCCGGTAAAGCCTTCCGTGACCACCACGTCGACGGCGCCTTTGCCGATGCCGTCGCCCTCGACGAAGCCTTGATAGTCGAAGCCCGGCAGGGCGAGGTCGCGCAAAAGCGCGGAGGCGGCCTTCACCTCTTCTATCCCTTTGATCTCCTCCGTGCCGACATTGAGCAGGCCGACGGAGGGCCGCTCCAGCCCCAAAATGACGCGCGCCATGGCCGCGCCCATGATCGCGAGATCGACGAGATGGGTGGCGTTCGCCCCCATGGAGGCGCCGACGTCGAGCACCACGGATTGGCCCCGCAGCGTCGGCCACAGGCAGGCGAGCGCCGGACGGTCGACGCGCGCCAGCGTGCGCAGGCAGATTTTCGACATCGCCATCAGCGCGCCGGTGTTGCCGGCGGAAACCGCGACGTCCGCCTCGCCCTTCTTCACCGCTTCGATCGCGAGCCACATGGAGGAAACCCGGCGCCCCGCGCGTAGCGCCTGGCTCGGCTTGTCATCCATGCGGATCGAGACGGGGGCGTGGCGCACCTCGGCGCGCGCGGCGAGCCGTGGATGGCGGTCGAGTTCAGCGCGGATCGCCGCCTCGTCGCCGAAGAGCCGGAATTGGCTGCCAGGGCGCCGCTCCAGCGCCAAAGCGGCGCCGGCGATCGTCACCTTCGGACCGAAATCGCCGCCCATCGCGTCGAGCGCGATCCGAACAGTCTGCGGCATGTGTCCCGTTTGCTCCCGAATGCCGTGTTGCTTCGCGCCGATCTTGTCTTCGCCGGCTTTTGTGACGCCTCAGAGAAGGCGCATGCGCCGCGCCTTGCGGGCGACTTGCCATTTGCCGGCGAATAGCGCAAGCGCCTATCGATCCTCGCCAGAGGAGGGTCCGCGCGGCTTCAGGACGCTCAGCGCCGCGAAGGGCGAGGCCGCTTCGTCCTCTTGAGCGGGCGAGGGCTCCACGAATTCAGCGCCGGGCTTGCGCGGGTAGGGGTCGAGCGCCAGCGTAAAAAATTCCGAGACGACGGCGCCGAGATCGACGGAGCCGCCGATCAAGGGATCGGGCGCGTCCTCGTCGAGCGTGATCTCCGCGGCGGGCGGCGGCTCATGGCGCCGTCTGCTGCGGGGAGCGTCATCAGGCGGCGGCGGCGCGAAACGCGCCTCCACCGGCTCGACGAGTTCGCAGTCGAATTCCTCAAGCGTCGCGACGCAGTTTTGGCGCAGGCTTGCGCGGATTTCCCCCTCGATCTCCAGACCGTCGCCGCGCCAGCGCCGCGCCCGCAGCGCCGCCTCGAAGGAATGGACCGCCGGCAGGTCGTTGAGACGGGCGAGCGCCGCGCATTCGGCCGGCGTCGCACGAATGTCGATCTCAAGCCCTTCGGGCGGAACCTCGGTGAGCGCAAAGGGGCGGGTGAGGGCCGGCGCCGCGGCGAAATCCTGATCCATGGCGAGCCCTCCTTAAGCGCGCGTTTAATTGCTGTGAGCTACATATGTGCGGCCGCGCACGGACGCCAGCGCGTCGCGTGCGGCAGGACGGCGAGGAAGCGCGCCTTGGCGAAAGCGCTGTCTTGCTTTCGCTGCGTTCGAAGTTTACGCATCTGGGCGCTTGGAGCCATGATCCGGCCGGCCGGCCGAGCCAAGGACGATGGAGATTTTCATGTCGGCGCAAGCCTTGCGCATTTTTTCCCGTTTCGCGGCGGCGTGCGGCATGGCCGCGACGCTCGGGGGCTGTTTGGGCTATGACGGCGTCATCAACCGCGGCGCGGTCATCGACTCCCGCAATACGGCGCAAGTCAAGCCAGGCATGACTGCCCCGCAGGTGCTCTCGGCGCTCGGCACGCCCTCGACGACCTCGACGGTCGGCGGCGACGCCTGGTATTACGTCAGCCAGCGCATCGAGCGGAAGCTGGCCTTCATGCCCCAGAGCATCGCCGATCAGCGCGTTTATGCGGTCTATTTCGACAAGTCGAAAAAAGTTCAGCGCGTCGCCGACTACGGCCTCGAGGACGGCAAGCCCGTCGACTTCATCTCGCGCTCGACGCCGACCGCAGGGCCTGAATATCACTTGTTGCAGGGGATGCTTTCCAAAGTGAGGGACATCTTCTAGCCCCCGAGACGGTCTCCGCGGATGGCGCGAATGTGGCGCCGCGGCGGCGATCGTCGCGCAAAGACGGCCAATCATTAGAGTTTTGGGCGGATCGGGCGCGCGGCGGCGCGTCGGAATATGGCGACAGCGTGGCCTTGGGCGCCGATCTTTCGCCCTGCATCGCAGGTAACTTTCTGTTTACGCAATTTTTGCGTAAATGTGGAGAAACCGCGAAGCATGACTGTCACGCTGACGAACGCCCCGCCGCCTTCTAAGGGAAGAGCTGCGTCGCCTCGCTCGCGCCGGCGGTTTCGACTTTCGCTTCAGGCGATTCTTCCGGGCTTTCTTCTCGAACGGTCCTGTTCCCTGCTGCTGCGCGCGCTCGGCGTCGCCACGGCGTTGTCGGTTTTGACGCTGCTGTTTCTTTCCGCGCAAAAGGACGATTCGCCGCGTTTCGAGCGCTTCATGCGCGCCTCACGCGCGCGTCTCGCGCTGAGTCCGCTCACGAGCCTCTCGCAACCGGGCGAGGACGATACGGCGCTCGATTCCGATTTTTCGCTCGATCAGGCGGCGCTCACCTGGTCGCATCGGATGAATGACGGCCTCGACGATCCGAGCGTGATCCGCTTCGGCTCGGTGAAAGTGCATGAGTCGATCGTCGAGCACGTCGTGAAAGCGGCGCAAACGACGGAAATGGACCCGGCGCTGCTCATGGCCATCGCCGATAAGGAGTCGAATTTCTCGACGACCGCCAAAGCGCGAACCTCTTCGGCGAGCGGGCTGTTCCAATTCGTGGAGAAGACCTGGCTGACGGCGATGAAGAGTTTCGGCTGGCGTCACGGCCATGGCGAATCCGCCGCGGCGCTCGCCGGCGAAGACGCCGCGCCGCGCGTCACGGCGGAAAAGCGCGCGAAGATTCTGAATTTACGTAACGACCCCTATCTCTCCGCCGTTCTGGCCGCCGAAATGCTCAAGAAGGACAGCGCCAAAATCGCCGAGAAGATCGGCCGACCGCTGACGCCGGGCGAGACCTATCTCATCCATTTTCTCGGTCCCGACGACGCCGCCCGCTTCATGAAGACGCTGCAGGAGGCGCCGGAATCCTCTGCCGTCGCGCTGCTGCCCAGGCCCGCGCGCGCCAATAAGCCGATCTTTTACGATCAGCAGGGCCGCAAGCTCAGAGATCGCTCGGTGCGGCAGGTGCACGAAGCCTTCGAGACGATGATGGATAAGCGCACCAGCCGTTACGAGGACGTCGCCACGAAATTGCCGACGGGAGCGACGGCCTACGCGGAGTGAGTAGCGAGCAGCAATTTCTTCTCCGCGCTACCCGCTTGGCTCACTTTCCAATCATCAGATCGAGATTTTGCACGGCCGCGCCCGCCGCGCCCTTGCCGAGATTGTCGAGCCGCGCGACGAGCAACAGGTGACGGCGCGCCTCATTGGCGAAGACGAAGACTTCCATGTCGTCGGTTCCATTGAGCGCCAGCGCGTCCAGCCGGCCATTGGCGGGAGCGGGCGCGAGGCGCACATGTTTCGCGTCCGCATAGTGGCGCGCGTAGGCGGCTTCGACATCGCCCCCGGCCGGCCCGCCGCGCAGGGCGTCGAGCGGGAGCGGGATGGAGACGAGCATGCCCTGCCGGAAATTGCCGACCGAGGGCGCGAAGAGGGGGCGCGCGTCAAGCCTCGCATAGGCCATGATCTCGGGCACATGCTTATGTTCGAGGCCGAGCGCGTAAAGCTCGAATTCCGGCGCCTCGCCGCGCTCGTAGGACTCGATCATCTGCCGCCCGCCGCCGGAATAGCCCGAGACGGCGTTGATGGTCAGCGGCTGGTCGGGCTTGATGAGGCCGGCGTCGATGAGCGGGCGCAGCAGCGCGATCGCGCCGCTCGCATAGCAGCCGACATTAGCGATGCGGCGCGCCGCGGCGATGGCTTCGGCCTGTCCCGCGCAAAGCTCGGCGAAGCCATAGACCCAACCTTCCGCCACGCGATGCGCGGTCGAGGCGTCGAGAATGCGCGGCGCGCTTTCCCCGAGGGCGTCGCAAAGCGCGACCGTCTCTTTCGCCGCGTCGTCCGGCAGGCAGAGGATGGCGATATCGACCTTGGCGAGCAGGTCGCGCTTGGCGGCGGCATCCTTGCGTTTCTCCGGCGGGATGACGACGAGTTCGATATCCGCGCGCCCGGCGAGCCGCTCGCGGATTTCAAGGCCGGTCGTGCCGGCGTCGCCGTCGATGAAGATTTTAGTCATGCCCGCCCGCCTCATGGCCTCTCATCGCCCGCATCTAATCCATCCGGAAGCGGAGAGAAAGACGTGGTCCGCCGCCTCTAGATCACGCTGCATTTGGGCGGAATCGCTCAAGCGCAGATAATTTGATCGATTCTAAAAGTTTAGAGCGCGCTTTACGCGAAAAACCGGATCCCACTTTTTCGCAGCGCGCTCTGGAGCGCTTCCCGATCACATCGAATCATGTGATCGATGAGCAATCGCTCAAAATCAAAACGTCGGAGCAGGTTCTCATCGAAAAAGTCTGTCAACTTTTTCGGAACCTGCTCTAAGCGCTTTTTGACGCGGGCGGCGCGCCATCCTATAGCGCGGCGGAGAGCGTCGCGCTTCACGGCGCGCGGCGATTCCCGGGAGCCCATGATCGACAGTCCCTGCATCAGAATATGCGAACTCGACGGCGAAGACATATGCGTCGGCTGCGGCCGCACGCGCGCCGAAATCGCCGGCTGGATGTCGATGTCCGAATCGCGGAAGATCCAGGTGGTGGAACTGGCCGGAGAGCGTAAGCGCGCGCGGCGCCCAGCCAATGCGGGCGCGGCGAGAACAGATTCCGACGCCGCCGGGGCCGAATAGGCGCATCGCGGCTGGCCCCGATATTGCCGGCTCTATATTGTCATGTGGGGAAAAGAGATGCGCTCCTCGCCTCCATAAGGAGGAATGGTCATGGTCAAGCATGAATTGGACAAGGAAAGCGCGTTGAAATTATACGCGCTCAGATTCGTCGATTCGATCTACAACGCCTCGGTCTTTTCTGTCATCGCCTATAGCCTGTCGCTGCTTCTGCTCGCGATGGTCGGGTTGGGCGTCTATTTCAAGCTGATCTACGTCCCCGAATTCCATCCCTGGTAGCCGGGTTTATTGCCAAAACGCCTGCTCATCGTCGCGCATGCGCCGTCTTTGAATACCGAGCGGCTGCGAGACGCCGTTCTCGCCGGCGCGCGCGCTCCCGAGATCGAAGGGGTTGCGGTCGAGTGCTTAAATCCTTTCGCCGCGACGCCCGAGCATGTGCTCGAGGCGCAGGCGGTCATTCTGGGGACGACCGAGAATCTCGGATATATGAGCGGCGCGCTGAAGGATTTCTTCGACCGCTGCTATTACCCCTTGCTGGAGCGCACGCAGGGCCTGCCTTACGCGCTTTATATCCGCGCCGGACATGACGGAACGGGAACGCGGCGCGGCGTCGAGACGATTGTCACGGGCCTGCGCTGGCGCGCCATGCGCGAGCCGCTGATCTGCCGTGGCCCCTGGCGCGAGGAATTCGTCGAGCAATGCCGCGAATTGGGGATGCTGATGGCGGCGGGGCTCGAGGCCGGCGTCTTCTGAACCGATCAAGCCATCGTCAATAAAGACTTGCGCGCGGTCATCGCGATGCGCGGAACGACATTTTGTCGAGCCTTGCAAGCGTGTATTTCTTCCTTCCGATGGGCGCGCTGATTGTCGAGACGACGCGGCGACCGCGCGGCTGTTTGTGAAAGCCGCCGACAATCGAGAATATGGATGAACCCGCGTCACGCGAAAACGCCAGCGCCCAAGCAAATCGCCGCCGCCGTCATCGGCAATGCGCTCGAATGGTACGATTTCGTCGTCTACGGCTTTTTCGCCTCGGTTTTGGCGCAGGCGTTCTTTCCAAGAGGAGACGATACGGCCGCGCTGTTGGCGGCGTTTGCGACCTTTGGCGCGGGTTTCTGCACGCGGCCGCTCGGCGGCATATTTTTCGGTTTCTATGCGGATCGCAAGGGCCGCAAGGCGGCGCTGCAACTGATCATGTTCGCGATGACCGTCGCAGTGGCGGTGATCGCATTCGCGCCGACCTATGCGACGATCGGCGTCTGCGCGCCGATGCTCATCGTCGCCGGCCGATTGCTGCAAGGCTTCGCCGCCGGCGGAGAATTCGCCAGTTCGACCGCGTTTCTCGTCGAAGTCGCGCCTGCGCGTCGCCGCGGACTTTATGGCTCTCTGCAAATGGTCGGGCAGGGCCTGTCGATATTGTTTGGAACGCTCGCAGGCTTCATCGTCGCGAGCGCCTTTTCGGACGAGGCGTTGCGTGAATGGGCCTGGCGACTGCCCTTCGTCGCCGGCCTGCTGATTGGCCCGGTAGGGATTTATATCCGGCGCTATCTCGACGAAACGCCCGCTTTCGAGGCGTCGCCCCGGAGCGGCGCGGCGACGGACGCTTTTCTCGATCTTGTCCGGCGCCATGGCGGAAGGCTTCTTGCCTGTTTCGCCGCCACGGTCGGCGCGACGATCTCCTTCTATGTGATCCTCGTTTATATGCCGACCTATGGAAAGACCGAGATGGGGCTGACCCTCGAACAGTCTTTTATGGCGCAGGCCCCCGGCCTTCTGTTGGTGATCTTGCTGACGCCGGCGATCGGCGCTCTCTCCGACGCGATTGGCCGGCGGCCGTTGATCTTGGCGTCGAACGCCTTGCTTCTCCTTAGCGTTTATCCGCTGTTTATGTGGCTGCAGGCGGAAAAATCCATGACGGCTCTCGCCGCGGCGCAGACCGCCTTTTGCGTCATTCTCTTGGGGCTCTTTGGCGCTCTTTCGACGGCGCTCGCCGAGCAGTTTCCAACCCATGTCCGCTCGTCTGGGCTCGCGATCGCTTATAATCTCGCCGTCATGACGTTCGGCGGCTTCGCGCCGTTTATCGTCGCTTGGTTGATCCATTTTCTCGCGACGCCCCTCGCGCCCGCCTATTATCTGATGTTTGGCGCCGTCGTCGGGCTCCTGGGCGGCGCGGGCCTGCGCGAACGGCACAAGGCGCTGGAGCTTGAATAGGCCCGCCGGGGCGTTTCTTCGACGCGCTAACTCGAATCACTTGGACTGGAAAATGAGAAAGGCGCCGGCCGCGATGAGGCAGAAGCCAAGAACCGTGCGCCAATTGAGCGCCTCGCCGAGAATGAAGACCGAGAAGCCGGAAAAGATGACGAGCGTGATGACTTCCTGGATCGTCTTCAACTGCGCCGCGGAATAGGCCCCATAGCCGATGCGATTGGCCGGAACGGCGAGGCTGTATTCGACGAGCGCGATGCCCCAACTGACCAGTACGGCATAGGGCATGGAAAGACGCGGAAATTTCAGATGGCCGTACCAGGCCGTCGTCATGAAGAGATTGGAGGCGCATAGGAGAAGGATCGGCGCGACGGTCGCCGACTGAAGGAAGCGCAGCATTTAAGATCGATCCTCGTTTGGCCTTTGCGATTCCGGTATGATGTAGCGTTGCGCGCCCAATAAAAAAGCGGCGCTGGGCGCCGCTTTTCTTGTCGGAATAAACGCCGAAAACAGCGCGTCTTTTAGCGCTTCGAGAACTGGAAGCTGCGGCGGGCTTTGCGCTTGCCGTATTTCTTGCGCTCGACGACGCGCGAGTCACGAGTAAGGAAGCCTTCCTTCTTGAGCGCCGCGCGCAGCTCCGGCTCGTAATGCGTCAGCGCCTTGGCGAGGCCGTGGCGCACGGCGCCGGCCTGGCCCGACAGGCCGCCGCCCGCGACCGACACCACCATGTCGTATTGGCCGGCGCGCTTGGCGACGCCGAAGGGCTGCGCCAGAATCATGCGCAGCACCGGACGGGCGAAATAGGTTTCGACGTCGCGGCCGTTGACGGTGATCTTGCCGGGGCCCGGCTTGATCCAGACGCGCGCGACGGCGTTCTTGCGCTTGCCGGTGGCGTAGGCGCGGCCCAGCTTATCGAGCTTTTGCACATAGCGCGGCGCTTCCGGCGCCGCGGCGACGCCCGCCTGATCGAGGTCGGAGAGAGAGGAAAGGGTGGTCTCGGCCATATTCAGGCGCTCCGGGAATTCTTGGCGTTCAGGGCGGCGACGTCGAGCGTCTGCGGATTTTGCGCCGCATGCGGATGCTCGGCGCCCTTGTAAACGCGCAGGTTGCCAAGCTGTTTGCGGCCGAGCGGCCCGTGCGGCAGCATGCGCTGCACCGCCTTCTCCAGCACGCGCTCGGGGAAGCGGCCTTCGAGGATGAATTTCGCCGAGCGTTCCTTGATGCCGCCCGGATAGCCGGTGTGATGGTGATAGACCTTCTGGTCGCGCTTGCGGCCGGTCAGCACCACCTTGTCGGCGTTGATGACGATGATGTTGTCGCCGTCGTCCATATGGGGCGTGAAGGTCGCCTTATGCTTGCCGCGCAGCCGCAGCGCGATGAGCGACGCGAGGCGGCCGACGACGAGGCCGGCGGCGTCGATCAGCACCCAATTCTTTTCAATGTCGGCGGGCTTCGCCGAATAGGTCTTGCCGTACATGGATGGAAATTCCGTCGGAACGTTCAACTGTTCGGAAGGACTTGGGATAGGGGATGGAGCAGGGCAGGTCAAGCGGTTTTTCACAGGCTTGGGGCATTTCACATCAATAAAACTAGTCAGTTATAAGTAGCGGTAATATGATACCGCCTTTATGTTCCGCTTCCCCGTCACCACGAACCATGCTTTTCGGGGTTCGGTGGAGCGACGTCGCAAATATTGTCGTTGAACGGCCCCGCGCGACTAGCTCGCCAACTCCACGCTATCCGCGCAGTCACCCATCCCGCTTTGGTTTGCAAGAAGAAGGTACGGGCTCGCCTACAGCGCCTCGCGGTCGGTCTCGCCGGTGCGGATGCGCAGCGCGCGCTCCAGCGGCGTCACGAAGATTTTGCCGTCGCCGATATGGCCCGTATAGGCGGCGAGCCGGATCGCCTCGATCGCGCGGTCGACATATTCGTCCGCAAGGGCGATTTCGATTTTCAGCTTCGGCAAGAAGGACACGATATATTCGGCGCCGCGATAGATTTCGGCGTGGCCCTTCTGGCGCCCATAGCCTTTGACTTCGGTCGCGGTCATGCCGGCGACGCCGAGCGCCGTCACCGCCTCCCGCACCTCGTCGAGCTTGAAAGGTTTAATCACGGCGGTAATGATTTTCATCTGCGCAGCTTCGCCCCGGACGATGGCCGAAGCAATCTCGCATCAGCCGATGAGCCTCCATATTGCGCATAAATTCATCGATTTGACTATAAGGGCGTTCGAGCGGCGCGCCGCCTTTTGATCGCCGTCGATCTTTTCCGTTTGTGAAGACGCCGGCTCGCGCGCAATAAGGGGTTAACGCGAGCGGCGGAATAGCGGCCGCCGCTTCAAGGAGATGACAGTGGGCGCGAAGCTGGAAGACTGGTCCTCGGGCGCGACCGCAATCGATTTCGCGGCCAAGGAAGACTGGCCGGAACGGCGCGCGAGGCTTCCCGAAGCGGTCGTGCGTCTCGCGGCCGTCGCCGGCTTCGAGGCGAGGCCCGGTTCGCTCCTGATCGCGCCGGATGTCGAGGGCGCGCCCCGGGTCTTCTTCGGCGCCGAGGGCAAGGCGAAGAAGGCGCGCGATCCCTTTTTCGCCGGCAAGCTTGCGACCGCTCTGCCTGCCGGACTTTACCGCTTCGGCGAAGGCGTCGAAGCGCCGGCGCAGGCGGCGCTGGCCTTCCTGCTCTCTTCCTATTCCTTCACGCGCTACAAGGCGGCCAAGAACGAGAAGGCGCGGCTTTGCGCCCCCCAAGGCGTCGATCGCGCGCACATCGAGCGCATCGCGAGCGCCGTGGCGCTCGGGCGCGATCTCATCAATACGCCGACGAACGATATGGGGCCGGAGGCGCTCGCCGAGGCCGCTTTGGCGCTTGCCGCCAAATATGAGGCGAAGACGCGCGTCATCGTCGGCGATGCGTTGCTTGCCGAGAATTTCCCGCTGATCCACGCGGTCGGCCGCGCGGCGGCGCAAGCGCCGAGACTCGTCGAATTCGAGCATGGCCCTGAAGACGGGCTGCGGGTGACGCTCGTCGGCAAGGGCGTATGCTTCGACACCGGCGGATTGGACATCAAACCGTCAAGCGCCATGCAGCTCATGAAGAAGGATATGGGCGGCGCGGCGACGACGCTGGCGCTTGCCTCGATGCTGCTCGACGGCGCTGTTCCGGTGCGGTTGCGCGTGCTCCTGCCCATCGTCGAAAACTCCATCTCGGCGTCCGCCTTCCGCACGAGCGACATCTATCGAAGCCGCAAGGGATTGACCGTCGAAATCGGCAACACCGACGCCGAAGGGCGGCTCATTCTCGCCGACGCGCTCGCCTATGCGAGCGAAGACGCGCCCGATCTCCTCTTCGATTTCGCGACTCTCACCGGCGCCGCCCGCGTCGCGCTCGGGCCGGAGTTGCCGCCCTTTTATACCGGCGACGACGCGCTCGCCGAAGAAATCGCCGTGCAAGGGAGGGCGACGAACGATCCGGTTTGGCGGCTGCCGCTCTGGGACAATTACGATAGCGGCCTCGACGGCAAAATCGCCGACGTCTCCAGCACGTCGAGCGGCGCTTTCGCGGGATCGATCACGGCGGCGCTGTTTTTGCGCCGCTTCGTGAGCGATCCGTCGCGCTGGGCGCATTTCGACATCTATGGCTGGAACCCCTCGACGAAGCCGGGCCGGCCGGAAGGCGGCGAAATTCAGGCCGCGCGGCTGCTCTATGACTTGATCGAGGCGGGCGCCGCGCAGGGAAGGGCGACGTGAGCGAGACTTTTGATCGGCGTCTGACGCCCGCGCGGCCGGAGATCGCGGCGGCCTATCTCAAGGGACGCGTGACCGCCGATCGCTATGTCGAAGGCGCGGCGATGGAGGTCAGGGACTGCGTCGTCGACCTTCGGCGCGCGCCGCGTCCCGACGCCGCCGTCGATACGCAGGTTCTCTATGGCGAGCGCGTCACGGTCTATGATGAAGAGGAAGGCTGGGCCTGGGCGCAGCTCGCGCGCGACAATTATGTCGGCTGGATCGCCGCCAATACGTTGTGGTGCGAATTGAGCCGGGCCACGCATCGCGTCGCCGTTCCGCGAACTTTCATTTACCCCGCCGCCAATATCAAACTGCCCCCGCTCGGCGCGCTGCCGCTTGGCGCCGAGGTCGCGATCGTCGAGGAGCGCGACGGCTTCGCGGTGACGCCGGAACTGGGCTTCATCTATCGCAAGCATCTTGCGCCGGTGGGCGCGCGTGCGCTGGATTTCGTCGCCGTGGCGGAGACGCTTCTTGGCGCGCCCTATCTTTGGGGCGGCAAATCGGTCATGGGCGTCGATTGTTCCGGCCTCGTGCAAGTGTCGCTGCTGATGGCGGGGATCGAAGCGCCGCGCGATACCGATATGCAGGAAGCCGCGCTCGGCGCGCCGCTCGCGCACGGCGCGCCGCTCCAACGCGGCGACATCGTGTTCTGGAAGGGGCATGTCGGCGTGATGCGCGACGCGACGGTTTTGCTGCACGCCAATGCGACCCATATGCAGGTGACGAGCGAGCCGCTGGAGGCGGTCCGCGCCCGCAACGAGGCGGCGGGGGCCGGGCCCGTCACGAGCGTCAGGCGGTTGGCGGAGAGGAAAGCGTTCCCGGCATGACGAAGAAGCTCTATCTCGAAGACCTTTACGTCGGCCAGCGGCTCAGTTCGAAAAGCGTGACGCTCGACGCGCCGGCCATGATCCGTTTCGCGCGGGACAATGATCCGCAGTTCTTCCATGTCGACGAAGAGGCGGCCAAGGACAGCATGTTCGGCGGCCTCATCGGCAGCGGTTGGCAGACGGCGGCGCTCACCATCACCCTGCTGCTTCAATCGGCGGAGGCGCCGTTTGCGGGCGGCGTCGTGGGCGCCGATGCGCATGTCGCCTGGAAACGCCCCGTCCGGCCGGGCGACAGCCTGCGCGTCGAAACCGAGATCACGCATATAGAGCGCTCACCGAGGCGTCCCGATCGCGGCTTCGTGACCATTCGGGCGAACACATTCAATCAGAAGGACGAGATCGTTCAGACGATGACGTCGACGATGGTCGTCTTTAGCGATCCGGCGCGCGCTTAAACGCGGATGGACAGCGACCATTCGAGCTCGGGCAAGTAAATCGAGCCGCACAATCCGACTTTTTGCGCCTTCCGCATAAAAAGTAGACTTTTTGCTACTAGCGCCCCAAAATGCGCAGAATGAATGCGAGAGGTCTGTTTTGTCGAAGGTCCAAAAAATCAGCGTGGCCCTGACGCATCAGCAAATGGCGGATGTGCGAGCCGCTATCGACTCCGGTGAATATGCGACGCCCACGGAAATTCTCCGCGAGGCGGTTCGCGATTGGCAGGCGAAGCGCAAAAGCTGTCAAAACGATAGCGATGCTCAACGCTTGCGCCAATTGTGGGACGAAGGCAAGGCCAGTGGTGACGGCGGGCCAGTTGATTTTCCGGCGCTAAGGCGCGAAGCGCGGAGCCGTCTCAAGGATAAGAGCGAATTCGCGCCGAATGGCGATTGAATTTCGCTGGAGCAAGCAAGCTCGCGAAGACTTGCTGCAAATCTACGTCACGATTGGCGCTGACAACGTCGCCGCCGCCGAGCGCGTCTATGATCGGCTCGAACAGCTTGCGGCCATGCTGAAAGAGCAACCAAGGCTCGGCCTGCGCCGGAAAGACATTCAGCCCAAGGTCCGGATGCTGGTCGAGCGCCCCTACCTCATTCTCTACGAATTGACGCCCGACACGGATCGAGGGACAGTCGAGCTTATCGAGATTGTACGCGTGGTGGACGGGCGACGCGATCTTCGTACGAATTCATCCTAAAGCCACGAAAAGAAATTTCAATCTTGCTCGCGTAGTCGGACAGAATTGCTCGAAACGGGTTCCGCCTCGTTGCGAAAGGCGGCGGCGAAGAGCGCGCGCGTATAATCGTTTTTCGGCGCGGAAAACACCTGCGTCGCCGGCCCTTCCTCGACCACCTTGCCATGGCGCATGACAATGAGGTGGGCTGCGAGCGCTTTGACGACGCGCAGGTCGTGGCTGATGAAGAGATAGGCGAGCGAGCGGCGGCGCTGCAGATCGCGCAAGAGATCGATGATCTGCGCCTGCACCGACATGTCGAGCGCCGAGGTCGGCTCGTCGAGCACGACGAATTTCGGCTCCAGAACGATGGCGCGGGCGATCGCGATGCGCTGGCGCTGGCCGCCAGAAAATTCGTGCGGATAGCGATCCATGGTTTCGGGATCGAGCCCGCTCTCCATGAGCGCGCGCGCGACGATCTCGCGCCGCTGATCGAGCGTCAGTTCGGGGCGCTGCACGGTAAGGCCCTCGGCGACGATTTCGGCGACCGACATGCGCGGCGAGAGCGAGCCGTATGGGTCCTGAAAGACGATCTGCATGTCGCGCCGGAGCGGGCGCATCTCCTTGACGCTCTTGCCGTCGATGCGCTGGCCGAGAAAGACGATCGGGCCTTCCGAGCGAATGAGCCGCAGCATGGCGAGCGCCAGAGTGGTCTTGCCCGAGCCGGATTCGCCGACGACGCCGACGGTCGCGCCCTCGCGCACGGCGACGGTGACGCCGTCGACCGCCTTCACATAATCGACGATGCGGCGCATGAAGCCGCGCCGGATGGGAAACCAGACGCGTAATTGCTCGGCGGCGGCGACGACGGGGGCGTTTTCGTCCTCGACGATCGGCGCGCCTTTCGGCTCGGCCGTGAGCAGCGCTTTCGTATAGGGATGGGTGGGCGCGTTAAAGACGCTCGCGACTTCGCCCTGTTCGACGATGCGGCCTTTTTGCATGACGCAGACCGTGTCGGCGAAACGTCGCACCAGCCCAAGATCATGGGTGATGAAGAGCATCGCCATGCCATAGGTCTGCTGCAGGCGTTCGAGCAGGGCGATGATCTGCGCCTGAACAGTCACGTCGAGCGCCGTCGTCGGCTCGTCGGCGATCAGGAGATCGGGCTTATTGGCGAGCGCCATGGCGATCATCACGCGCTGGCGCTGGCCGCCCGAAAGCTGATGCGGATAGGCGCCAAGCCGCGCTTGCGGGTCGGGGATGCCGACTTCGCCCAGAAGCTCGACGACGCGGGCGCGCACGGCCTCGCGCCCGCGCATCCCGTGCAACTCGAGAATCTCGGCGATCTGCCCCTCGATCGTATGCAGCGGATTGAGCGAGGTCATGGGCTCCTGAAAGACCATGGTGATGCGCGCGCCGCGAATGGCGCGCAGGCCGTTGTCATCGATCGTCAGCATGTTCTGGCCGGCGAAGCGCGCCTCGCCGGAGGCGATGGCGCCGGGCGGCAACAGACGCACGATCGAGAGCGCGCTGATCGACTTGCCGGAGCCGGATTCGCCCACGAGCGCCAGCGTCTTGCCGCGCTCCAGCGAGAAAGAGACATGATCGACGGCGAGCGTCTGCTTTCCGCCGTGCCGGAAGGCGACGGAAAGGTCGCGGACGTCGAGGAGGGGAGCTGAAGTCATGCGAGCGCGGCTATGTTGTCGATTGTAAACGCGTCGAGATCGATCGCCCGGATTTCATTGGGGATCGGAAGCCGCTTATCCGCGGTGACGAAGGCGACGCAGTTATGGAGTTTCGCTGTCGCAACATGTATTGCATCCGGCATTCTCATGGACTTGACGGTCGCCCTCAGCCTTGCAGCCTGCATCAGCACATGCCGGTCGATTGGAAAAGTTTCTATGGTCGAAGACGATTCGAACAGTCCCTCATAGGCGGAACACAATTCTTCGTCGCCAATCTCCAAAGGTTTCGTCAGCAATTCGGCGACGACCAGTTCGCTGATCACGCCGACGGCGCCGCCTCCTCTGATATGGTCGAGCACGCGCCTTCCTCTTGTGACGGGAACCTCGTCATTTTCAAAAGCGTCGATGAAAACATTCGCGTCCAGGTAAATTCTTGTGCTCATCGCTCGCGATGGCCCCATTCGTCTCGCAAGCCGTGGACATAATCGTTCACCTCCTCGAGCGAATGAAAAGTCGCGCGCCGTATATGCTCATATTTGGAGAACCAGTCGCCGCGCGATTCAGCCGCTTCTGATCCGGAGCGCGTATCCTCTACCTCGATCGTGATCGTCACCCGCTTTTCGGCGCCGATTTCATCCCTCAAGTCGTCGGGAAGCTTCGCCGCGGGGTAATGTTCGCGCACAATCCTGTTCATCGTCTTGCTCCGCCGGCAATTCTAGCATGCCGTCACTGGAAATTCTTCCTCGGATCGAAGGCGTCGCGCACCGCTTCGCCGACGAAGACGAGGAGCGACAGCATCAGCGCGATGATGGCGAAGCCGGTAAGCCCGAGCCAGGGCGCCTGAAGGTTCGATTTTCCTTGCAGCAGCAATTCGCCCAGCGACGGCGAGCCCGGCGGCAGGCCGAAGCCCAGGAAGTCGAGCGCCGTCAGTGTCGTGATCGACGAATTGAGAATGAAGGGCAGGAAGGTGAGCGTCGCGACCGTGGCGTTCGGCAGCAGATGTTTCATGATGATGCGAAAGCTCGAGAGCCCCAGCGCGCGGGCGGCGTTCACATATTCGAAATTGCGCGCGCGCAGGAATTCGGCGCGAACGACATGCACGAGCGACACCCAGGAGAAGAGCAGCAAGATGCCGAGCAGCACGAAGAAGCCAGGCGTCAGAAAGGAGGAAATAATGATAAGCAGATAAAGCTGCGGCAGCGACGACCATACTTCGATGACGCGCTGGAAGATGAGATCGACGCGACCGCCGAAAAAGCCCTGTATCGCCCCCGCGGCGACGCCGACGATCGAGGAGATCGTCGCAAGGATCAGCCCGAACAGCACCGAAAGGCGAAAGCCGTAAAGCAGCCGCGCGACAACGTCGCGGCCCTGATCGTCCGTGCCCAGCCAATTATATTCGAGCGCCGCGCAGCCGCGGTTCGGCTCTCCCGGCCGCAATCCCTTGGCGGCGGCGATCTCGCATTGCTTGTGCGTGAGCATCCAGGTCGGCGGCGAGGGCGCGGGCGTCGGCAGCTCCAGATTATGCGTGTCGTAGGAATAGCGGATCGGCGGCCAGAGCATCCAGCCATGCGCCTTGATCTCGCTGGCGATGACGGGGTCGCGATAGTCGGTGTGGGCGAGAAAGCCGCCGAATTTTTCTTCCGGATAGGCGACGAAGGCGGGAAACAGCAGTTGGCCCTTGTACCAGGCGAGGATCGGCCGGTCATTGGCGAGAAAATTCGAGCCGAGCGACATCAGGAACAGCGTCATGAATATCCAGAAGGACCAATAGCCGCGCGTGTTCGCCTTGAAATTGTCGAGCCGGCGCCGATCGAGCGGCGTCAAACGCAGCCAGCCGCTGCGCGAGATCGGCGGCGCGAGTCGAATATTGGCGTCTGTCGCTGCGCTCATCCGTCAAACCTCGCGCGTCTCGAAATCGATGCGCGGATCGATCCAGGTGTAGGTGAGGTCGGAGATGAGATTCACGACGAGTCCGAGCAGGGCGAAAATATAGAGATTGGCGAAGACCACCGGATAGTCGCGATTGACGATGGATTCGAAGGAGAGATAGCCGAGGCCATCGAGCGAGAAGATCGTCTCGATCAGCACGGAGCCGGTGAGAAAGGCGTGCACGAAGGCGCCGGGAAAACCGGCGATGACGATCAGCATGGCGTTGCGGAACACATGGCCGTAGAGCACGCGCCGTTCGGTCAATCCCTTCATGCGCGCCGTCTGCACATATTGCTTGCGGATTTCGTCGAGGAAGGAATTTTTGGTGAGGAAGGTCTGCGTCGCGAAGGCGCCGAGCGTCATCGCCGTGACGGGCAGCACGATGTGCCAAAGATAGTCCCTGACCTTGCCGAAGAGGGAAAGCTGCGCGAAATCGTCGGAGGTCAGGCCGCGCAAGGGAAAAATCTGCCAAAAAGAGCCGCCGGCGAAGAGGACGATAAGCAGCATGGCGAAGAGAAAGCTCGGAATGGCGTAGCCGACAATGATGATGTTCGATGTCCACATGTCGAATTTCGTGCCGTCGCGCACCGCCTTGGCGACGCCGAGCGGAATGGAGATCGAATAGGAGAGAAGCGTCATCCAGAGCCCAAGCGATATGGAGACGGGCAGTTTCTCGCCGATCAGCTTGATGACGCTTTCATCGCGGAAATAGCTGCGCCCGAAATCGAAGAGCGCGTAATTCTTCACCATCAGCAGGAAGCGCTCCCAGGCCGGCTTGTCGAAGCCGAACTGTTTCTCGAGCTCCGCGATGAATTTCGGGTCGAGGCCCTGCGCGCCGCGATATTTCGAGGCGGTGTCCGCGCCGGCGCCGATCTGCGCCGATTGGGCCTGGCCGACGTCGCCGCCGCCGCCGGAAAAACGGCCGGTCGCGCCAACGTCGAAGCCCTGCAATTGCGCGATAATGCGCTCGACGGGCCCGCCCGGCGCGAATTGCACAATGGCGAAGGAGATGAGCATGATGCCGAGGATCGTCGGGATCATCAGCAGCAGGCGGCGCGCAATATAGGCTCCCATGCGTGACTAGCGCCTCGTGAAGTTGGTTTTGCGCGCCTTATCCTCGCTCCACCACCAGGTGGAGACATAGCCGACGTCATAGAGCGGCTCGCGCTCGGGCCGGTCGTAGAGGTCCCAATAGGCGAGGCGCGTCACCGCCGTATACCAGTGCGGAATCATATAGTAGCCCGCGCGCAGCACGCGGTCGAGCGCGCGGCAGACCGTCACGAGTTCGGCGCGCGACCCGGCGAGTTGCGCCTTTTCGATCAGCGCGTCGACGACCTTGTCGGAAATTCCCGCGAGATTGCGCGAGCCGTTGAACTTCGCCGCTTCCGAGCCGAAATAATTGCGCAATTCCTCGCCCGGCGAATGGCTCATCGTGAGATTGTCGACGGTCACGTCGAAATCGAAATCCTCGAGTCGCTGCTTATATTGCGCCGAGTCGATGACGCGCAGCCGCGACGCGATTCCGAGCAGCTTGAGATTCTTGACGAAGGGCTGCGTGTGCCGCTCGAAAATATTATAGCGGTCGAGAAATTCGAATTCGAAAGGCTTTCCGTCCGGCAGGAAGAGCGTTTCGCCCTTGCGCACGCAGCCCGCCGCGGCGAGCAGTTCGCTGGCCTTGCGCAGCAGGGCGCGATCCTGGCCGGAGCCGTCGGAGACGGGCGGCAGGGGCGGCTCGCTAAAGACTTCCGGCGGCAATTGCGCGCGATAGGGTTCGAGCAGGGCGAGTTCGCCGGCGTCGGGAAGCCCGGTCGCCGCGAGGTCGGAGTTCTCGAAATAAGAGGTGACGCGCTTATAGGCGTCATACATCAGATTGCGGCTCGTCCATTGGAAGTCGAAGGCGTAGGCGAGCGCCTGGCGCACGCGCGCATCCTTGAACATCGGCCGGCGCGTGTTGAAATACCATCCTTGAATGCCGGGGATGCGCCGGTTCGGGAATGTCTCCATTTTCACGCGGCCGTCGCGCACGGCGGGAAAATCATAGCCTGTCGCCCAGATGCGGGCGGTGTCCTCCTGGCGCAGCGTATAGGCGCCCGCCTTGAAGCCTTCGAAGGCGACATTGCTGTCGCTGAAATATTCGAACCGCACCTTCTCGAAATTATTCTGCCCGACGTTCACCGGCAGGTCCTTGCCCCAATAATCGGGGACGCGGTCGAAGACGTTGAAACGGCCCTGCTCGAAGGCGCCGATCTTATACGCGCCCGACCCAAGCGGCGGCTCCAGCGTCGATTCTTCAAAGGGGCGCGTCGAATAATATTTTTTCGAGAAGATCGGCTGGCCGGCGACGACGAGCGGCAGGTCGCGCGTTCGTCCTTCGGCGAAGCGCACGGTCAGCACGTCGTCGGCTTCGGCCTCGGCGCTTAAGAGATCGCGCAGCATCTGCGCGATGACGGGATGTCCCTTGGCCTTGAGGATATTGAGCGAAAAGGCGGCGTCCTCGGCGGTGACGGGCGAGCCGTCATGGAAGCGCGCTTCGCGCCGCAGGAGGAAGCGATAGACGAGCTTGTCGGGAGAGATGCGCACGGCGCGCGCGAGCAGGCCGTAAGCGGCGTCGCGCTCATCGAGGCTCGAGGTGAGCAGGCTGTCGAATATGAGCGATAGTCCTTGCGCCGGCGTGCCGCGCAGAACATAGCCGTTGAGCGAGTCGAAAGTCGGGCTCTGCGTGGTGAGCGTCAGGGAGCCGCCTTTCGGCGCGTTGGGATTCACATAGGCGAAGCGCTTGAAGTCCGGCTTTTCGGCGAGTTCGCCGAAAGTGGAGAGGCCGTGCGTTTCGATGTCGGCGGGTTGCTGCGCGCCGCTCACGGCCTGCGCCCGCGCGCCCGGCGCGGCGACGAAGGCCGCCCCGGCTGCGATGAATTGTCGGCGGGTGAGATAAGCGAAGGGAAGATCGGTCAATAGCTTCCTCGGATGGAGACGCTCCGGGCGCATTCATGATTCTCGGCGATTATGTCGGTTTTTGGCGAGACCGCCACCCCCGGCGCAAGCGAGGCGCTAAGATTGAAGCTGGGGCGTCATTCGTCGATGTCGACCCGTTTTCGTAATCTAGATCATTTATGAAAAATAGTAACTTCTGAAGAGTGGGAGCTTTGTGGAGCCTCGGCGGAAATGACGGAAGATCGTAAAGGCAAGGCGACGTGGCTTTCGGAAGCCGACGACAGCCGCTTCAGCGAGATCAAGGAAAGCAAGCATGACATCGTCTTTCCCTGGCTCGTCGACGCCATTTTGACGCGCGAACCATCTGTGGTTCTTGATTATGGCGCCGGCGACGGGAGATTTCTGTCGAGCCTGAGAGAAAAATTCGATGGCGAAATATGGCATTACGACCCTTCCGAAACCTTGCGGGAAATCGCGAAAGAGCGCCTCGCCGGACAGCGCGCGCATTTTCTCGACGATCCGCAAGCTGCGCCGGCGGAGAGCGTCGACGTCGTCGCGTCGACTGCGGTCTGGATGACGATCGAGACGCATGAAGGCTGCGTCGATTATTTGAACGCGCAGTTTCGCCTGTTGAAGCCGAAGGGGCGCGCTTTCATCGTCGTGACGCATCCCTGCTTTCGCGAAGAGAAGTATTCGACGTTCGACGCGAATTTCGATGACGGGTTTTATCTCAATGACGGCGTGGAGTTTTCCGTATCGGTCTTCGACGAGCGTAACGAGGTGAAGTTCTCAGATTATCACTGGACTCTGTCGGCGATGTTGAAGCAGGCGTCCGAGGCGGGCCTGCGCCTCATTGCGCTTGCCGAATTGCCCGATGTCGATACGGGCAACAAGCGCGGCGCGCCCTGGCTTGTCTTCGAGTTCGGTAAAGACCGATCCACTCGTGCGACTGTTTAAATTAATGCGGCGACGATCCGCTAATCGGCCGTTGGTCGAATCCAACAAGCGAAAAAATGAAAGGCGGACCTGACGCGCAGATCCGCCCCATTGAATTGATAGAGCGCTAAAGGGTGCGATCAGCAGACCCAGTGCCAACCCCCACGCCACCAGCGCCAGCAGTGTCCGGTATGGCCGCCGCCCCAACCTCTATGACCCCAACCCCAGCCTCTATTATGTCCCCAGCCGCCATGATGATCCCAACCGC
Source organism: Methylocystis borbori (assembly GCF_036576025.1). Classification (NCBI taxonomy): domain Bacteria; kingdom Pseudomonadati; phylum Pseudomonadota; class Alphaproteobacteria; order Hyphomicrobiales; family Methylocystaceae; genus Methylocystis; species Methylocystis borbori. The sequence continues at coordinate 78,363 of NZ_JAZHYN010000005.1, forward strand.
CTCCGCCATGATGACCCCACCCGCCGCCGACATGGTGACCGCCGCCATGCGGGCCGCCGTGACCTGCGAGCGCCGCGGAGGGAAACGCTAGAGCGGCTACAACGGCGGCTGTTAGGGCGAATTTTTTCATCATGACACTCCCGTGGACCGCATATGGAAAATAGCCGCCGCGCAGCATTCCTGGCCGCAGCATTTGAACCAAGGAAGTTAGGGCGGGATCGGTCTGCGACAAGGGGAATGGGATAGGCCGCTATGAGCGTTCGCCTTCCGCGATCGATCGCGTTAGGCGGCCTCTCCAAAATTTACTTCGGACAAATAAGAGCGGCGTCCTTCGTAAAGCGGGAGTCGCGCGGCGTCTGTCTTATTGTAGAGAATGGCAGCCGCGTCATGAAGGTCCAGCCGTTGGAGCGCGGCCTCTGCGTCTTCCGCGCGAGTCTTGTCCCATTCGATGAGAAAAACGACGTGGTCCGCCCGCGCCGCGAGAAGCGGCGCATAGGGCGCTTCGAGGGCGGGCGGCCCGTCGATCACGATGAGATCGAACCATTGCCGCGCGAGCTTGAGCAAGGCGCGCATGGTGACGCCGCTCATGAGCCCGCCGATGGCGTAAGGGCGTTTGAGCGCGCGTCCTCCGAAAGGCAGGAATGTGTAAGAGGCGTCCGGCGGGTCGACGAAGGCGCGCTCCAAATCCTCGCCGCTTTGGAGAATGTCCAGAAGGCCTAAGCGCGGCTTCGTCTGTCGCGCGGGCCGATCCGCTTCGATGAGCAGCACGCGGTCGCCGCCTTGAGAAAGATAGGCGGCGAGATTCGCCGCGACCGTGGTGCGCCCTTCGCCGCGCCTCGCGGAAGCGACAAGCAGGACGCTTCCCTCGTCGCCGGCTTCGTTCGGCGCGAGTTCGGCGCAAAGCTCGGCGAGCCAGGGAGAAAGATCTGGCTTTTGCGGCTTGTCTCCTTCCTGGCCTGAATCCTCTATCAGTGGAATGAACCCCAACGTTTCGGCGCCGCCGAACCGCTCGGCCGCGGCGGCGGTGTTCAGCGTGTCCCGACGTCGCTCCCGCAGCGTCGCATAGGCGAGGCCTGCGAGAAGTCCGAGCGCCGCCGATCCCGCCGCGAGCGTCAGCGGCGGCGTCGTCGTGCGCAGCGGCGGCAGGGCTGGGGAGACGATGCGAATGGCGCTTGCGTCCAAATCCTTCGCCCGCGCCCGCTCGCGCAATTCGCCATAGGCGTCGCGCGCCGCTTTGGATTCGTTTTCGAGTTCCTCGAGCTTCATGAGTTCCGGGCCAAGCTCGGCGCTTTCCGCCCGCGCTTTTTTGAGTTCCTCCGCCAGCGCCGCTTCGCCCTGTTCGGCTTCGAGATAGGCGAAGCGGACGGAGGCGAGCGCGCGCTTGTTCTCGGCGGCGACCTCGCGGCGCGCGTCGGCAAGCTGCGCCTTTAGTCTCAAGACTTCTGGATGGCGCGGTCCGAGCACGGCCGCCCGGCCGGCGGCTTGCCGTGACAGCCGCGCATATTCGGCGCGCAAAGCGTCTAGCGGCGCGGATTGCGCCGCTTGCAGTGAAACGTCGGCGTCGCCCGCCCTGCGCAGCAGTTCATATCGCGCCCGCGCTTCCGCCGTCCGCGCGCTCGCGAGCGCCAGCTGCCGATTGAGTTCGGATATGCGCTCTTCGACGAGGCTAAAGCCCTGCGCGGCGTCAGCGAGTTTGAGGCGCGTTCTAAGCTGCTCCGCCGCCTGTTCGGCGCGCGTTGCGTTTTCGCGCGCTTCCGGGAGGCGGCTTTCCATCGGTTGCGCCGTCGTCGCGCTTACGCCCAAGCGCGATGGCGTCGCCTCATCGAGAATTTTGCGCGCGGCGGCGTTGGCGATGCGGGCGGCGAGGCCAGGCGAAGGCGCGCTCGCCGTCGCCTCGATGACGTAAGTCGCGTCCCGCCGCGCGACGGAGAGATTGGTTCTAAGCTTCTCGATGGTCGCCAGGCGCTGGAGCGGCTCCGCCGCGCCGCTCCCGCCGAAATAGCCGTCACGGGTCAGATCGAGCCCATCGACGAGCGCGCCCAGAAACGCCTCGGAACGCGCGATCTGCGCGAGGCTTTCGATTGCGCCGGCGTCGATTTGCGCATCCTTGCCGGCGCGGGGGTCGATCATGACGACGGCCGTCGCCGAATATTTATTGAAAACGAAAAGAGCGACGGCGAAGGCCGCCAGGCTGACGGCGACCGCGACCGCGGCCATGCGCGCCAGATTGCGGCGAAGAAAGAGCCAGACGGCGCGGACGGGGCGGCGCGAAAGTGATTCCCGCCAAGAATCGCGCGCGGCCGCCTTGTCGTCACGGTCCGCGCCAAGACGCGCGGGCTTTCGGCCGAAAATGCTCATGAGGGTTCCGCGGCGCGCCGCCAGCCTCGCCGGGGCGGAAATACATTGAATATAGAAACCATTAACCATGAGTTACCCGCACGGCGCTTAGGGCTCATGCGCAGCGGGCGAAAAGGGCGAAGGTGCGATCCGCCGACCCTTTCCCTATATTTCAATGGCGACGCGCGCGGCGCGCGAGAGGATGTGAGGCATGGACGCAATCACGGGTTTGGGCCTGCGCGAGCAGGCCTTTATCGATGGGAAATGGGTAAACGCGGACAATGGCGCGACTTTCGCCGTTGATAATCCGGCGACCGGCGCGATCCTCGGGCGCGTCCCCGACATGGGCGCCGCCGAGGCGCGCCGCGCCGTCGAATCCTGCGCCCGCGCGCTGCCCGACTGGCGCGACCGCCCGGCGAAAGAGCGCGCGCAGATCATGCGCCGCTGGTTCGAGCTGATCATGGAAGATCAGGAGCGGCTCGCGCGGATCATCACCGCCGAAATGGGCAAGCCGCTCGCCGAGGCGCGCGGCGAGATCGGCTATGGCGCGGCTTTCATCGACTGGTTTGCGGAGGAGGGGCGGCGCATCTATGGCGACGTCATTCCAGGACCGACTGACCGGCGCCTCCTCGTGCTCAAACAGGCGATCGGCGTCACGGCGGCGATCACGCCGTGGAATTTTCCTTCCGCCATGTTCGCGCGCAAGGTCGGCGCGGCGCTTGGCGCGGGTTGCGCCATGGTGGTGAAGCCCGCGGAGCTGACGCCTTTCTCCGCGCTCGCGCTCGTCGAACTCGCGGAGCGCGCGGGCGTGCCGGCGGGCGTCGTCAATGTCGTCACGGCGCGCGATCCCGCGCCGGTCGGGCTCGAATTCACGCATAATCCGCTGGTGCGCAAGCTCACCTTCACGGGCTCGACCGAGGTCGGCAAAATCCTGTTGCGGCAGGCCGCCGAGAATGTGCAGAAATGCTCGATGGAGCTTGGCGGCAACGCCCCGCTCATCGTCTTCGACGACGCCGATCTCGACGCCGCCGTCAGGGGCGCGCTCGCTTCCAAATATCGCAACGCCGGCCAGACCTGCGTCTCCGCCAACCGCTTCCTCGTGCAGGCGGGCGTCGCGGGAGCCTTCGCCGAAAAGCTTGCGGCGGCGGCGGGCGCGCTGAAGGTCGGCGAGGGGACGCAGGAGGGCGTCGCTATCGGGCCGCTGATCGAGCCCGCGGCGGTCGAAAAGGTCGAGCGCCATATCGCCGACGCGCTTGCGCATGGCGCGAAGCTCTTGACCGGCGGCGCGCGCCACGCGCTCGGCGGCACGTTCTTCGAGCCCACGGTGCTCGCCAATGTGCCGCCCGACGCGCTGATCTTCAGTGAGGAGACCTTTGGGCCCGTTGCGCCGGTCATCCCCTTCGAGACCGAGGCGGACGCCGTGCGTCTCGCCAACGCCACGCCCTACGGGCTCGCCGCCTATTTTTACAGCCGCGACATCGCCCGCGTCTTCCGCGTCGCCGAGCGATTGGAGTTCGGCATGGTCGGCGTCAATGAAACGCTGATCTCGACGGAGATCGCGCCTTTCGGCGGCGTGAAACAGTCGGGTCTCGGGCGCGAGGGCTCGCGCTATGGCGTCGACGATTATGTCGAGATCAAATATGTGTGCCTCGGCGGGATTTGATTATTCGATCGCGATGCGTCCCTCGACGACGGGCGCGACGGCGCCGGCCTTCTCGATCGCGGCGATAATGACATTCGCCAGCAATGGCCCTTGGATTTCGCTGATGAGCGGCTTGCCGCGCGCGAGCGCCACATAGCCGTCCTTGCCGCGCGCGAGAAAATCGATCGTCGCGAGTTTATAAATCTTCGCCGGATCGAGCGGCTTGCCGCCGATCTCGGCGGAGACGATGCGTTGACCCGGAATGGCGTTGCGCCGCACGACGATGCGCGCGCCGGAAATCTGGCCGAAGCGCCCCGCGCCCCGGTCGATCATCCAGACAGAATTCTCCAGCGCCTCGCGCAGATCGGCGCCGGAAATCTCCATCAGCACGAGCTTGTTGCCGAAAGGCAGTTCTCTCGCGATATCCTTGCGCGTGAGCGTCGCGCCGGCCTCATAGAGGCGGTCGCCGCGAATGCCGCCGCCGTTGAGCAGGGCGAGATCCGCGCCCGTCGCCGCGCGCATGGCGTCCGCGAAGAAATCGCCGATCGCCGTCTCCTCGCCGCGCACGGCGGCCTTGCGGCTGTCGAGCGGCGTTTTCGTCAACCCGATGGGGATGTCGAGCGTCTTGTCGATCGACTCCTGATATTGCTTGACGCGCTCGGCGATGGCGGCGTCGGGCGTCGCGTCGGCTGTGTCGATAATGCGAAATTTCGGCGTCCAGCGCGCCTCGCCGTCGTCGCCTTTGCGGATCGTCAGATCGATGGCGACGAGATTGGCGCCGTCGGCCTGCGTCTCGCCGATCGCCGCGCGGCCGTCATAGGCGACGAGAAGATTATGGTCGTGGCCGGAGAGGACGATGTCGATCGGCTCGAGTCGCGCAAGGCGCACATCGTCTTGCCATTCCGAATGCGTCACCACGACGATGAGGTCGGCGCCCGCGTCGCGCAGCGCCTGCGCCTGGCGCTTCGCCGTCTCGATGGCGGGAAGGAGCTGCAGGCTGCCGGGGCTCGAGCGTCGCGCCGCTTCATCGTCGGTGAGGCCGAAGACGCCGATCTTGACGCCGTCAATGTCGAAAATTTTGCTGTCGGCGAAGCCGGGCAGGGGATTGCCCGCGGCGTCGCGCAGATTTGCCGCGAGAAGCGCGAATTGCGTTTCGCTCATCCGCTGGCGAAAGACGGCTTCGCCAAAATCGAATTCATGATTGCCGGGCGTAAAAACATCGAGGCCGCTGCGATTGAGGAGGTCGATGATATGCGCGCCCTTGTCGAGGCCAGACATCAGCGACGGCGAAATCGTATCGCCGGCGTGCGCGACGAGGACGTTCTTCGCGCGCGCCCGTTCGGCCTTCAGCGCCCCCGCGATGCGCGCGAAGCCGCCGCGCCCGTCCTTCTCGGCCATTTCATAAATGTCGCTGAAAACGACGAGGGTGAGATTGACGACGCGCTCCGCCGCGCGGGCTGGAAGGGCGGCGGCCAAGAGGATGATAAACGCCAGACCCGCGCGCCGCATTTCAAAAAACATCCGTCCTTACCCCTATCGATTTATCGAAGCGACGCATGTTGCATCGGCGTGGCGACAAGGGCAATACGCGCGGCGATGATGCGCGAATCCTTCTCCCCGCTTGCGGGAGAAGGTGGCCCCGCGAAGCGGGGTCGGATGAGGGCCCTCACCCGTCACGCGTTCCGCATGACACCCTCTCCCGCAAGCGGGAGAGGGTCTGCGCGTCGCTCCACAAAAAGAAGCGGCGCCCGTGGGCGCCGCTCCGTATCGCGCTTAGGAGACTTGAGATCAATAATTGTAGGCGCGTTCGCCGTGATCGGTGATATCGAGGCCTTCACGCTCCTGATCGGGCGCCGGCCGCAAGCCGACGACGAGATCGACGAGCTTGTAAAGGATCGCCGAACCGACGCCAGACCACAGCAGCGTCGCGACGACGGCGGTGCCCTGCGCCTTCAACTGGGTCACGAGATCGTAAGCGCCGGTGTAATCCTCGAGATTGGTGTAGTCGGTGATGCCGACGCCGCCAAGAGCGGGATTGACGAGGACGCCCGTCAGGATCGCGCCGGTGATGCCGCCGATGCAATGCACGCCGAAGACGTCGAGCGAGTCGTCATAGCCGACCTTCTTCTTCACGAAGTCGACGAAGAAGAGGCAGATCGGGGAGACGATCAGGCCGAGCACAAGCGCGCCGATGGGACCAGCGTAGCCGGAAGCCGGCGTCACGGCGACAAGGCCGGCGACGGCGCCGGTGATCATGCCGAGCAGCGAAGGCTTGCCCTTCACCAGCCACTCCGTCAGCATCCAGGAGAGCGCCGCCCCAGCGGTAGCGACCATGGTGTTGACGAAGGCCAGCGAGGTCACGCCATTGGCTTCGAGGTTGGAGCCGGCGTTGAAGCCGAACCAGCCGACCCACAGCAGCGAGGCGCCGACCATCGACAGGGTGAGGGAGTGCGGCGGCAGCGCCTCCTTGCCATAGCCGATGCGTTTGCCGACGACGATCGCGCCGACGAGGCCCGCGATGCCGGCGTTGATATGGACGACCGTGCCGCCCGCAAAGTCCAGCGCGCCCTTGCCCGCGAGCCAGCCGACGGCGCCGTTGATCTCGTCGATCTTCGCCTGTGCGGCCGCTTTCGCCTCCTCGGTGGTGGCGGCGGCGAGTTGCGTCGCGGCGTCGACAAGCGCGTTCGGATCCGCGACGCCCCACACCCAATGGGCGATCGGGAAGTAGATGAAGGTCACCCATAAGGTCACGAAGAGCAGCACCGCCGAGAATTTCATGCGCTCGGCGAAGGCGCCGACGATGAGCGCGGGCGTGATCATCGCGAATGTCATCTGGAAGACGAAATAGGCGAATTCCGGAATGACATGCCCGGGGGTAAAGGTCGCCGCATTGGAGGAGGCCGTCACACCCTTGAGAAATAGCTTGTTGAAGCCGCCGATGTAATTGCTCAGCGAGCCGCCGTCGCCAAAGGCGAGCGAATAGCCGTAGAGCGTCCAGAGCACGCCCACCAGCGCGACGATCGCGAAGACCTGCGTGAGGATCGACAGCATATTCTTGGTGCGCACGAGGCCGCCGTAGAACAGCGCAAGGCCGGGGATCGACATCATCAGCACCAGCGCCGAAGACGTCAGCATCCAGGCGGTGTCGCCGGGATTGGGCGTGGGATCGTTACCGGCGAAGGCCGGAAACGACGCTATGGTCGTTGCAGCCGCTCCCGCGAGGATCGAAGCAACGGTCGCGCTCCGAGGCAAACGAAGTTTCATGTTTGAAAGCTCCTGGTGGTTCGGGGAGAGGACTATCAGAGCGCGTCGGCGTCGGTCTCGCCGGTGCGAATGCGAATGGCGCGCTCGAGCGGGGCGACGAAAATCTTGCCGTCGCCGATCTGGCCGGTGCGCGCCGTATTGGTGATCGCCTGGATGACCTGATCGACGAGGGCGGCGTCGACGGCGACTTCGATCTTTAATTTCGGCAGAAAGCTGATGGCGTATTCGGCCCCGCGATAAATTTCGGTATGCCCTTTTTGGCGTCCATAGCCCTTGACTTCCGTCACGGTAAGGCCGTGCACGCCGATGTTGGTCAGCGCGTCGCGGACCTCATCGAGCTTGAACGGCTTGATGATCGCTGTCACGATTTTCATCTGCCAATCCTGTTGTTGTCGACCGCATCGTCGAGCGTCGCCCGCTTGAGGCCGGCGCCTGCGTCGCGGTCGCTGGGCGGACGCTGCCGCGTCGGCGCGGACAAGCTTTCAAATGCCATGCCAGCGATGGCTTATCCTGGAATTCGTCGGAAAAGCGCCGGCGCGCGCGATCCCCGAGCGCGGGAGACCCTTTATCTTCGGCGAAGTCGACGCCCGACCTTGAGTGGGCGCGTCATGGCGACGGAGCCTCCCCTCCGGTCGCGCGCCGGCTGATCGCCTCTGCCGTTCAGGCTGGCGCCTATCAATTGTGCAGATTAGTGCCTATTTATTGATCTTAAACTTGGCGGGCAGAGAGAGGCTGCGCCTAGGCCTCAGGCGCGCCCCGCAGGCGCACCAGCCCCTCTTGCGCGACGGAGGCGAGGAGACGACCGTCTCGCGCGAAAATCTGGCCGCGCGTCAAGGCGCGGGCGTGTCCCGACCAGGGACTTTCCTGCGCGTAGAGCAGCCAGTCGTCGACGCGCGGCGCGTCGTGAATCCAGAGGGCGTGGTCGAGGCTCGCGACCTGCAAGCCGGGTTCGAAGATCGTTTTGCCGTGAACCACGAGCGCCGTATTGAGCAGCGTCATGTCCGAAAGATAGGCGAGCAGGGCGCTCTGCGTCGCCCGATCGTCGGGAAGCGGCCCTTGTACGCGAAACCAGATCAACTGGCCGGCGGCGTGGCGCCCGGGGGAGAGCATGGCTTCCGGCGCGACGATGCGCATGTCCACCGCGCGCCGCCGCTTCACCCAATTCTCCGCTTCTTCCGGCAGAAAGCCGTGGAAGCGGTCGATCAGCGCATGAAGATCGTCGAGACTCTCGGGGTCAGGCGCTTCCGGCATGGCGGCGGCGTGCGTCAGGCCCCCCTCGCGCCGCTGGAAGGACGCCTCCATCGAGAAAATCGTCCGGCCTCGCTGTGCGGCGTGACACCGGCGCGTCGTGAAGCTTTTGCCGTCGCGCACGCGCTCCACGGCGAAATCGATCGGAATCGTCGGATCGCCGGCGAGCACGAAATAGGCGTGCATCGAATGAACGGGACGGTCGGGCGGCGCCGTGCGCGTCGCGGCGACGAGCGCCTGCGCCACCGCCTGGCCGCCATAGACCTGCCGGCCAGCGGATTTCGGGCTGTAGCCGCGAAAACGATCCGGTCCCGCCGCTTCGAGGTCGAGCAGCGCCAGAAGCTTCGCGCTGGGCGCGGCGGCCTCGTCCATGACGAAGGGCGTCGATCAGTCGATCTGGCGCGCTTCTTCCGGCAGCATGATCGGGATGCCGTCCCGGATCGGATAGGCGAGGCGCGCGGAGCGGGAGATCAGCTCCTGGCGCGCGCGGTCATATTCGAGCGTCGTCTTGGTCAGCGGACAGACGAGTATTTCGAGCAGGCGCGGATCGATGCGCGTCGGCTCGGGCGCGGCTTCGAGTTTTTCGACGGCGGGGTCGCGTTCATCGCTCATCGCGGGTCCTATTCCTTAATGCCATTGCGGCCGGTCGCCGCCCCGCTGCGCCAGATCGAGCCTGGCGAGGGCGACAAGGGTTTCAGCGCGCGTCTTCAGGTCTATCGCTTCGATCAGCGCCTGTTTGTCATTGGCGCCGAAGGGACTCATCATCGCCAGCGCATTGACGAGCGTCTCCGTCGGCGCGGCGTCTATGCTCGCCCAGTCCACTTCGAGTTTCGAACATTCGGCGAAATTGCGCAACATCGACACCATGCTCTCGCGATCGACCGCGCTTTCGCCGGCGCCCGGCGTGAGATCGGCGGCGAATTCGTCGTAGCGGACGCGAAATTGCCGATAGGCCGTATCCACATTGAGCTCCTCGACGATGCGAAAGCGCGCGACGCCGGTCAGCGTGATGAGATAGCGCCCATCTCCGGTTTCCGAAAAGCGCGTCAGACGTCCGGCGCAGCCGATGTCGTAAAGTCGCGGCGCGTCGGCGGACTCCTCTCCCGGCAAGGGCTGGATCATGCCGATGAGTCGCGCGCCGGCGATCGCGTCGTCGACCATCGCGAGATAGCGCGGCTCGAAAATATTGAGCGGTAGCTCGCCGCGCGGCAGCAGCACCGCGCCGGTGAGCGGGAAGAGCGGCAGGACCTCCGGCAATTCGCTGATCGCGACAAAGGGATGGTTCAGGCTCATTTTGGCGAAGGCCTCCTAAGAGAACAGCAGCGCGGACAACCGCCGCCGCGCCCCGATGGTCGCCTTGTCCATCGGACCCCATTCCTCAAAGAATTGGACGAGTTGTTTTCTCGCCCCATCGTCGTTCCAACTACGGTCGCGGCGGAAGATTTCAAGGAGCGCGTCTGCCGCTTCTTCGCGCAATCCTTTGGCGTTGAGCGCGAGGGCGAGATCGAAATAGGCCTGGAAATCATTGGGTTCGAAATTGACGCGCGCCCTCAATTCCTCGATTTCGCCGAGGTCCTTGGCGCGCTGGGCGTTTTCGAGCGCCGCCGCCGCGGCCGCCACCTCGGGGTCGCGCCGCAGCGCGTCGGACAGGGAGTCAAGAAGCGCGCGCGCCTCGTCATAGCGCGCCTCCTCGACATAAAGCCGCGCCAGCACGGCCGCGGCCTTGTGGTCCGGCGGCTCGCCGGTCGCCAGTTCGCCAAGCACTTGCTCCGCCGCGGCGATATCGCCCATGGCGATCATTGCAAGGGCCGCTTCGAGCGCGTCGGCCGTATCCTCGATCGGGCCGACGAGGCGTTCGAGAAAGCCCTTGATCTGGCTCTCCGGGAGGGCGCCGACGAAACCGTCCACCGGCCGTCCGCGTTGAAAAGCGACGACGGCGGGAATCGACTTTATGCCGAGCTGATCGGCGATCAGCGGATCGGCGTCGATGTTCATTTTGACGAGCGCCGCCTTGCCCCCTGTGGCGGCGACGAGGCGCTCGATGATGGGTGCGAGTTGCTTGCAGGGCCCGCACCAGGGCGCCCAGAAATCAACCAGCACGACCTGCCGGATGGAAGGTTCGAGCACGTCGGCGCGAAAGCGATCCGTCGTCGTCTCCACCGGCGCGTTGCCGCCGCCCGCCGTTCTCGCGACTTCAACCATGCCTTGCTCCCGATATTGGTCGCGGCGGGCCTTACAATTACCGTTCCGCCGAAAATTGGCCGCTCCGCCGGACGAAGGTCAGATAGACCGGATTGCGGCCTGCGGCTATGGCTTTGGCTTCATATTTGGTGCCGGGCCAGCCAGGCCAGGGCGTAAGCCAGTCGCGCGCCCGACGCGCGGTCCAGTCGAAGGCCGGATGGGCGCGCACGCGCGCGAGCGTCCAGGCGGCGTAATCGTCGATGTCGGTCGCAAAGCGAAGTTCCGCGCCGGGGCGCATCGCTCGCGCCAGCCTGTCGAGATTTTCGGGGGAGACGAAGCGCCGCTTGCGGTGGCGCCGCTTCGGCCAGGGATCGGGATAGAAGAGATAGACGAGCGAGAGGCTCGCGGCCGGCAGCCAGTCGAGAACTTCCGCGGCGTCTCCCTGACGCAGGCGGACATTTTCCAGTCCGTGCGACTCGATCCGCGCGAGAAGCTTCGCCATGCCATTGACGAAGGGCTCGCAGCCGATGAAGTCGACGTGCGGCGCGTTCGTCGCCGCTTCGATCAAATGTTCGCCGCCGCCAAAGCCGATTTCGAGGCGCGTTTCGCGAAGGATGGACGGCGGGCGCGCAAGATCGAGCGCAAGCCGCGGCAAGAGGCTCTCGATCAGCCCCGCCTGATGCTTGCGCAGCGGCTTGCCCTTCGAGCGGCCGTAGAGGCGGCGGGAAGGGCGGGTCTCTTCAGACATTGGATGCGTCAAAGATGCGCACAGGCGCATCGCGAGCGGTTCGCCTATGCGAAATGCGATTTCAACTGATCGACCAAATCCGTCTTCTCCCAGGAGAAGCCGCCATCTTCATCCGGCGCGCGGCCGAAATGGCCGTAGGCGGAGGTGCGGGCGTAGATCGGCCGATTGAGCTGGAGATGCTCGCGAATGCCGCGCGGCGACAGGCGCAGGAGCTGCGGCAGCACCGCTTCGAGCTTGTCTTCCGCCACCTGGCCGGTGCCATGGAGATCGACGTAGATCGACAGCGGCTCGGCGACGCCGATGGCGTAGGAAAGCTGCAGCGTACAGCGGTCGGCGAGGCCGGCCGCGACCACATTCTTGGCGAGATAGCGCGCCGCATAGGCCGCCGAACGGTCGACCTTGGTCGGGTCCTTGCCGGAGAAGGCGCCGCCGCCGTGAGGCGCCGCGCCGCCATAGGTGTCGACGATGATCTTGCGGCCGGTGAGACCGGCGTCGCCGTCCGGCCCGCCGATGAAGAATTTGCCGGTCGGATTGACGTGCCAGACGGTGTTCGCGGTGATCCAGCCCTCGGGCAGCGCCTCGCGGATATAGGGCTCGGCGATGCGGCGCACGTCCGCCGGAGTCAGGTTCTCGTCGACATGCTGATGCGAAAGCACGATCTGCGTCGCCTCGACGGGCTTGCCGTCGACATAGCGCACCGTGACCTGGCTTTTGGCGTCGGGGCCGAGCCCCTTTTCCTTGCCGCTGTGCCGGGCCTTTGACAGGAGCTCGAGGATTTTGTGCGAATAATAGATCGGCGCCGGCATGAGTTCGGGCGTCTCTCTGACCGCATAGCCGAACATGATGCCCTGGTCGCCCGCGCCTTCGTCCTTATTGCCGGCGGCGTCCACGCCCTGGGCGATATCGATGGACTGCTCGTGCAGCAGCACTTCGATATTGGCGGTGTTCCAATGGAAGCCACGCTGCTCGTAGCCGATGGAGCGGATGGCGACGCGCGCGATCTCGATGATGCGCTCGAAGGGAATATGCGGTCCGCGCACTTCGCCGGCGATCACCACCCGGTTCGTCGTCGCAAGCGTCTCGGCGGCGACGCGAATGGCGTAAGGATCGACGCCTGCATTAGGGCCTTCGCGGAAAAATTCGTCGACGATCTCGTCGGAAATGCGGTCGCAAACCTTATCGGGATGGCCTTCAGAAACGGATTCGCTCGTGAAAAGGTAGTTTTTCCGGGTCACTTCGACGCTCCGAGGCTATTGATTGAAAAGTCCGCTCGTGCGGGTCCATCTGCCAGCGCGCGTTCGTTGCGTCAAGCCGAAAGGCCCCAAGCGTTCTTTATGGAGAACGATGACCCTCAGTCGCCCGCAGGCGGCTCCGCCGGGTCGGACTGATCGGCGAGCGCCGCCACGAGATCGAGGATGCGCTTGCGGATTTTGGGATCGCGGATGCGGGCGAAGGCGCGATTGAGATGCAGCCCCTCCGCCGTCGACAGGAAATCAACCACATATTGCGACGAAGACTCTTCGGAAAAGCCGGCGGCCGGCGCGGGCGCGCTCGATGTCGGCGCGCCCTCGAAGAAGAATGAGGGCGGCACGTTCAAAGTCTTCGATATCTGCTGAAGGCGGCTCGCGCCGATGCGATTGGTGCCTTTCTCGTATTTCTGCACCTGCTGGAAGGTCAGACCCAACGCCTCTCCCAGCTTCTCCTGACTCATATTCATCAGGATGCGCTGCATGCGCACGCGGCTGCCGACGTGACGATCAATCGGATCTGGCGTTTTTTTCAATTGAATGAACCCCCTTCGTCCTTCTAGCCGAATCGCCTTCGAAGGCAAGCGCCGACGCGGTTAGCGCTATGAAACGCCATGAGGTTTTTCGTTCCGCGCCCCTTTCTTGGACGGCGCATGACCCCTTAAACGGTCCGTCCCGCGGCGCCTGGGGAGTTCGGCGAAAAAAATACGTGATTTGAGAATCCAGCTTGTCAGCTTTTTCGAAACCGCCCCTTGAGCGCGAGCGCCGTCGCCAAAGCGAGGAGCGCCAGAGAGACCAAAGCGCCATATTTCGAAAAGATCGTGGGCGCGGCCGCCCCGGGAAGCGGGCCGTCGATGACGCCTTCCTCGCCGAGCGGCAGCGACTGCAGGACGCGGCCGTAGGCGTCGATGATGGCGGAGACGCCCGTATTGGCGACGCGGACCATCGGCAGGCCTTCCTCGATGGCGCGCAGCCGCGCCTGGGCGAAGTGCTGATAGGGGCCGGTCGTTTGCCCGAACCAGCCGTCATTGGTGAGATTGAGCAATAGCTCCGGGCGGCCCGCGCCTGCCCGCGCCGCGACCGCTTCGCCGGGAAAGATCGCCTCATAGCAGATGAGCGGCGCGATTGGGGGCAGGCCCGGCGCGTCGAGACGGCGCGGCCCCGTTCCGCGATCCCACACGCCCGGCACGAGATGATTGACGCCGAGCGGCTGCAGAAGGCCTTCCAGCGGCAGATATTCGCCAAAGGGGACGAGATGGACCTTGTCGTAAAAGGCGACGATGTCGCCGCCCTTCAGCGCCTCGATGGAATTGAAAATCCTGCCGCGTCTCCCTTCGCCATAGCCTTCGGCGCGGGCCGCGCCGGCGACGAGGACGGCGTCCTTGAGCGCGTCGGCGATGGATTGAAGCGCCTCGGGATGATGCGAGATCACATAGGGAAAGGCGGATTCGGGCCAGATGTGATGCGTTACGCCGGCGACGCCCGAACCGCTCGAAAGCGCGAGGTAATGGCGCAGGATTTCCGGGCCGTTCTCCGGCCGGAATTTTGCATCCTGCGCGAGATTGGGCTGCATCAGCCGCAGCTTCACCCCCTCGACATATCGGGTGTCGTTCATCGCGAGCCGCAGCGCTCCGAAGACGAACATGGCGAAAAGGAGCGCCGCGGCGATCCGCATTGCGCCGGTCATAAATCCTTGGCGGTCGATGAGCGTCGCGGGGGCGGCGAAAATGACGACAGCGAGAATGTCGAGCCCATAGAGTCCGACAAGCGAGGCCGTCTGCGCCAGCGGACCCGCGCCCGCGAGCGCCATGCCAAAATTATTCCAGGGAAAGCCCGTGAGAATATGGCCGCGCAGCCATTCGGCGGCGCCAAGCCCCGCCGCGAGCGCGAAGACGCGCCAGCCGCCGGGCGACCAGAGCAGGCGCGCGATTGCGAAGCCGAGCGCCGGAAACAGCGCCAGGACGGCGGGCAGGCCGAAGACGGCGAGGGGGATCGCCCAAGCGAATTGGTCGGCTTCGACCAGCATGGCCGCGCCGAGCCACCAGAGGCCGGCGAGGAAATAGCCGAAGCCCAACCACCAGCCTGCGCCCGCCGCTGAAAGCAGCGGCCGGACGCTAAAGCACGAGACGATCCCGGCGTCGGCGGCGCCGTCGATGAGCCAGACGGCGACGGTGAGCGGCGCGAACATCGCCGGGATGAAATTGAAGGGCGCGAGCGCCAGCGCGCCGCAGGCGCCGGCCAGAAAAGCGAGGGCGCGCCGCGTCCAGCCATCGGCGAGAACGATGCGCTGAGGGAGCGTGCGCCATCCCGCGCCCACGCCGACGATTTCGGCAATCTGCGCCATGGAATCCTGCAGCGCCTCGCGAATCAGCCAATTGACTGTAATGCGTTTTAGCGGATCACGAAGGCCGCTTTATGAGGGCGCGCCGCGTCAGGCCGACTGTTTGGCGCGCACCCTGAGTTTGCCGACGCGGCGCGGATCGGCGTCGACGATTTCGAATTCATAGCCTTCCGCGGGCGTCGGAATGATCTCGCCGCGCATCGGCACCCGGCCGGCGAGCCAGGCGACGAGGCCGCCGAGCGTCGTCACTTCGGCGGGCGTGTCCTCCAGACGGAAATCGACGCCGAGGCGCTGCGTCACCTCGTCGAGGTCGGCGCGGCCGTCGACGAAATAATCGCCATTGTCGAGCTCGACGACGCCGGGTTCGTCGACGACGTCATGTTCGTCTTCGATGTCGCCGACGATCATCTCCATAATGTCCTCGATCGTCACGAGGCCGTCGGTGCCGCCATATTCGTCGATGACGAGCGCGAGATGGATATGCGTCGTCTGCATGCGGATCAGGAGATCGAGCGCCGGCATGGAGCGGGGCACAAACAGCACGTTTTTGAGCAGATTGGCTTCGGCGAGCGGCGTGTCGAAATCGATCTTCTTCGCCCCGGCGTCCGGCGCTTCCTGCTTGTCGGCGCAGCGGCCGATAAGAACGACGAAATCGCGAATGTGGACCATGCCGCGCGGATCGTCGAGCGTTTCAGCGTAGACCGGCAGGCGCGAATGGCCCGCCGTGCGGAACAATTCAAGCGCTTCGCGCAGCGAGGCCTCGATGGAAATGGCGACGATGTCGGCGCGCGGGATCATGGCGTCCTCAACGCGCATGTCGTGTAGGCCGAGCACGTTTTTGAGCAGCGTGCGCTCGTGCGGCGTCACGTCGCCCGCCGACTCTTCGAGCTTGTCCTCGATGTCCTCACGCACCGAGACCGGGCCAAGGCCCAAAAGGCCGCGCACCCGATCGAGCAAGCCGTGACGCGGCGCCTCGCCGGCGCGCCTTAATGGAACCGGGTCGTCGAAGTTATCGGATCGCGTTGACATATGCGCTTGGTTCAATTCGTTCCGCCCGCCAGCCCTTCAGCGTCATCCGCGTAGGGGTCGGGAAATCCCAGCGCCGCGGCGATTTTGCGCTCCAGCGCCTCCATCCCCTCAGCCTCGGCGGCGGTCTCGTGATCATAGCCGATCAGATGCAGAAATCCATGCACGACCATATGCGCGGCATGGTTGCGAAGGTTTTTGCCCTGTTCGGCCGCCTCGCGCGCGACCGTCTCATAGGCGACGATCACGTCGCCGAGCAAAGGCTTGGCTTGAAGCGCGCCAGGCGTCGGAAAAGACAGGACATTCGTCGGCTGGTCCTTGCCGCGCCAGTCCGCGTTGAGCGCGCGGATCATGGCGTCGTCGCAGAAGGTGACGGAAATTTCGCAGGCCGGCGCGAGGGCGGCGCCGCTTAAGGCGAGGCTCTTGAGGAGGCAGTCGCGCACGAGCGCCTCCAGCCCTTCGACCGCCTCCCAGGCGGGCGCGGCGACGTTCACGTCGATTTCGATCTTAGCGGGCTGCGCGTTCATGGACGAGGATTACGCTTCCCCCCGCGGGCGTCGCTTGGCGCGTTCCGCGCGCTCATAGGCGCCGACGATCTGACGGACGAGGTCGTGGCGCACCACGTCGCCCTCGGAAAATTTCACGCGGCCGACGACGTCGAGATCGGCGAGGAGCGAGACCGCCTCGACGAGGCCGGACTTCTGGCCGGGCGGTAGGTCGGTCTGCGAGGGATCGCCGGTCACGACCATGCGCGACCCTTCGCCGAGCCGCGTCAAAAACATCTTCATCTGCATCGACGTGGCGTTCTGCGCCTCGTCGAGCAGGATGCAGGCGCGGGCGAGCGTGCGGCCGCGCATGAAGGCGAGCGGCGCGACTTCGATGAGGCCGGTCTGCATGCCGCGCTCGATCATCCGCGCGTCCATGAAATCATGCAGCGCATCGTAGATCGGCCGCAGATAGGGATCGACCTTCTCGCGCATGTCGCCGGGCAGAAAGCCCAGACGCTCGCCGGCTTCGACCGCGGGACGCGAGAGGATCAGCCGCTCGACCGCGCCTTGCTCCATGAGCTGCACCGCATGGCCGACGGCGAGCCAGGTCTTGCCGGTGCCGGCGGGGCCTTCGGCGAAGACCAGTTCGTAGCGCTTCAGGGCCCGCAGATATTGATCCTGCGCCGCGTTGCGGGCGCGCACCGGGCCGCGCCTTCGGGTGAGAAGCTGCTCGAAGGCGCCCCGCCCGGATTCGGCGTCGGGAAAGAGGCTGCGCTGGCGGGCCGTCTCCTCGATGGCGCCGTCCACATCGCCCGGCGCGATGGTCTGGCCGATGGAGACCCGCTCGTAAAGCGCCTCCAGCACGCGGCGCGCATGTTCGCAGGACTCCGCCTTGCCCTTGAGCGTGACGTGATTGCCATTGGCGAAGGAGGCGACGCGCAGGCGCCGTTCGATTTTGGCGAGATTCTGATCGTAGAGGCCGAAGACGAGGGAAGCGTAACGGTTGTTTTCGAAGGCGAGCGTGATTTCCGCTTCCGGTTCCGCCGCATCCGGTCCCCGCGCGGCGAGCCGCGCGTCGTCGATCGTCGTCAAGCCTTCGCCTCCTCGCTGACCAGCCGCCCCGCGAGCGAATTGGGCCCGGCGGCGATAATCTTCACGCGCGCCTCGCGGCCGATCGCCTCGAGCGGACCTTCGACATGCACGGCTTGCAGATAGGGACTCTTGCCGGCGATCTGGCCTTCGTGGCGTCCCGGCTTTTCGAAAAGCACGTCGATCTCGCGGCCCACCGCGGCGTCGTTGAACGCGCGCCGCTGTTCGTCGAGCAACGCCTGAAGCGCGGCGAGGCGCTCGCTCTTTGCCTCTTCGTCAATCTGGTCGTCGCGCGCGGCCCCGGGGGTGCCGGGGCGTGGCGAATATTTGAAGGAGAAGCTCGACGCGAAGCCGATTTCCCGCACGAGCGCCATGGTCGCCTCGAAATCGGCGTCGCTCTCGCCGGGAAAGCCGACGATGAAATCGGAGGACATGGCGACGTCCGGCCGCGCCTTGCGCAGCCGTCGGACGATGTCGAGATAGTCGGCCGCTCCGTGCTTGCGGTTCATTTCCTTCAGCACGCGGTCCGAGCCGGACTGCGCCGGCAGGTGGACATAGGGCATGAGTTTTGGAATCGACTCATGCGCGTCAATCAACGCCTGCGTCATGTCGACGGGATGACTGGTCGTATAGCGCAGGCGCGCGAGGCCTTCGATCTGCGCAAGCCTCTCGAGAAGCCGCGCCAGCCCCCATTCGCGGCCGGCTTGGTCCGCGCCGCGATAGGCGTTGACGTTCTGGCCGATGAGCGTGATCTCGGCGACGCCGGCGTCCACAAGGCGCTGCGTTTCGGCGAGCACGTCGGCCACGGGGCGCGACACTTCGGCGCCGCGCGTATAGGGCACGACGCAGAAAGAGCAGAATTTATCGCAGCCTTCCTGCACGGTGACGAAGGCGGCGACGCCGCGCGCGCGGATCTGCGCGCGGCTGGGGTTGGGAAGGGCGCGGAATTTGTCGTCGACCGCGAATTCCGTGTCGGTCAGACGCCGGCCGTTCTTCGCCTGTCGCAGGAGGTCGGGCAGGCGGTGATAGCTCTGCGGGCCGACGACGACATCGACGGCGCGTTGGCGCTTGAGCACCTCTTCGCCTTCGGCCTGCGCGACGCAGCCGGCGACGACGATCTTCATCTCGCGCCCTTCGGCGTCCCGGGCGCGTTTGGCGAGCGCGAGCTTGCCGAGTTCCGAATAGATTTTCTCGGCGGCCTTTTCGCGGATGTGGCAAGTGTTCAGGATGACGAGATCGGCGTCGTCTTCGTTCTGCGTCTCGGCGTAGCCCTCGCGGCCGAGAAGGTCCGCCATGCGCGTCGCGTCATAGACGTTCATCTGGCAGCCGTAGGACTTCACCAGAACCCTGGGCGTTGGCGCCGGCTCCCCTTCAAGTGGGGCGGGCGGCGTCTCGACAGCCTCTAAAACTTCCGTCGTGATCTTTGCAGCTCCTGCTCGCCACTCCGCCAGCGCAACGCGGGAAAGGTTTCCTCATCCTGAGGAGCGGCTGAAGGCCGCGTCTCGAAGGACGAGGAAACCTTCATGCGACGCCCTCTGGAGCTCGCCCTCGTCCTTCGAGACGGCCTCTTTGAGGCCTCCTCAGGATGAGGACGAGGATTATCGCCCTTAAACCCCATCGCCTTGCCTCGCCCGCCCCCGACTCGATGCGGGCGACGACCGACGCGGGCAGTATACGATATTTTGCGTCGGGACGCCGACGTAAATTCGGGCCTGCCTCAAAAAACGCCCGTCAGGCGGTCGGCGTATTTCACATCTCCAGCCGCAGATTGATCGCGGCGCGGCGCTCGCCATCCGCGCGCCGATAGTAGTTCTCGCGCCGGCCGATCTCCTTGAAGCCCTCGCGGGCATAGAGCTTCAGCGCCGCCTCATTGTCGTCGGCGACCTCGAGAAACACGAGCCGTGCGCCGCCGCGCTCCAAATTTTCCAGGTGCTTTTCCAGGATACGCCGCCCAAGCCCAGCGCCGCGCCGCGCCGGGTCCACCGCGAAAGTGAGGATTTCGGCGTCGGGCGGGGTGAGTCGCGAGAGGACGAAGCCGCCGAGTTCGCCCTTGCGGCCCTCCGCGACGGCGCCGTCGGCAATGACATGCGGGTCGGTCAGATAGCTCTCGAAGTCGATTTTCGACCAGCCAAAGGCGAAGGAGGCGCCGTGCAGGCGTTCGCAATCCTCGGCGCGCTCGGCGTCGATCGGCTCGATGACGAATGCGGGCTTGGCGAAGAAGGACGAAAGCAGGGTCATGTCGGGCGTCAGGCCTCCACCGGCGTCGCGGCTCGCGCCGTCGATGCGATATCGGGCGTCGCCGCGGCCTCCTTCTCGGGGCGGCTCGCGCTGGGCGGCGTCACGTCCGGCTCCTTGAGATAGAGGGGCCGGGCGGGGGCGGCGTCCGGCCGGGCGGCGAGGCCCAGCCGGGCGATGAAGGCGATGTCCGGGGCGGTCTGTTCGCTCACGATCCGCGTCGGAACGCCGCGGGCGCGCGCTTCTTTGGCGAGCGCCTCCGCGCCCGAGCCGATCAACAAAATCGGGCCCGCGCCGAGCGCGCGTAGCGCGTCTTGCGCGCTCGCGCGGCGGGGCGAGAGCAGCGCGCGGCCGTCCGCGCCGAAAGCGGCGATGTAGACATTGCCATGGCGGGCGTCGATCGCCGCCGCGACGACGCCTTCGAAAGGATCGAGAATGAGCGGCGCGGCGAGGGCCGCCAGAGTCGAGACGCCGACGATCTCGGCCTTGCAGGCGAGGGCGATCCCCTGGGCCGCCGCGAGGCCGATGCGGATGCCGGTGAAGGAGCCCGGGCCAACGGCGACGGCGACGCGGTCGATTGTCGAAAAGCCGCCCTCGACCTTGCTCATGACCCGTTCGATGAGCGGCAGCAGCGCTTCGGCGTGGCCGCGCTCCATGGCGATCGTTTCGGAAGAGATGGGCTCTTCCGCGTCGTCGTCGAGCACGCAGGCCGAAACGGCGGGCAGCGCGGTATCGATCGCAAGGATTCGCATGATTCTGGATTATGACCGTTTTCAGGGCGCGATCAAATCGGCGCCGGAAACGCCCCGCGCCTGTTACGCCGGCTCCACCGCCTTCACCTGCTGCGGCAGAAAATGCTTGAGCAGATTTTCAATCCCGTTACGCAGCGTCGCCGTCGACGACGGGCAGCCCGAGCAGGCGCCTTTCATCGCAAGATAGACGGTTCCGTCACGAAAGCCGCGAAACACGATGTCGCCGCCGTCGCCCGCGACCGCCGGGCGTATGCGGGTTTCGAGCAATTCCTTGATCTGGGCGACGGTCTCCTCGTCGGCCGAATCATAAAATTCGCCGGCTTCCATCTCCGGCTCCGCCTCGCCGGTCAAGAGCGGCGCGCCGGAAGCGAAATGCTCCATGATCGTGCCGAGAATCGCGGGCTTCAAATGCGCCCATTCGGCTTCATTCTTCGTCACTGAGACGAAATCCGCGCCATACAGCACGGTTTCGACGCCCTCGATGGAGAGCAGCGCTTGCGCGAGCGGCGCATGAGCGGCGGCGTCGAGAGAGCGGAACTCCATCGCGCCCTGGCCGAGCACATTCTGGCCGGGGATGAATTTGAGCGTGGCGGGATTGGGGGTGGCTTCGGTCTGGATGAACATTTTTTGCCTCTCCTGCGTCCGGTTCAAGGCCGGCGGGGAACGACGCCGCTTAGCATATTTCGGCGCCCGGGAGAATCCTTCCAAACATCTAGTTAGGCGCTCCGGGCGCCGCTTGCGAGGGCGCGGCGCCGCGTGCTTCGGCGGACATCGCGGATATTTCTGTCGCATGGCACTGCATTTGCCATGCCGTCGAGAAGGCCGCATTGTCGGGCAAATGGACGAGACAGCGCTTCTTGCGGCCAACGCCGCCTATTACCGCGCCTTCGCCGCGCGCGACGCCGAGGCCATGAACGAGGTCTGGGCGGCGGACGGCGTTTCCTGCGTTCATCCCGGCTGGCCGGCGCTCGTCGGGCGCATGGGGGTGCTCGCCTCCTATCGCGATATTTTTCGCAATCCTCAGCAGGAGGCGGTGACCGCCCATGACGAAAAGACGCTCATCGAGGGAGAGGACGGCCGGGTCTTTTGCGTCGAGAAGGTCGGCGGCGGACTGCTGCTCGCGACGAACTGGTTTCGCCTGATCGACGGGCGATGGCGCCTCGTCCATCACCAGGCGAGCCCGCTGGCCCTGGGGCCCCTCGCGGAGCCGGAGGAAAAGCGGTCGTTTCATTAGGTCTTGGCGCCTTCACGACTCGGCTTCTTCTTCCTGTTTCCGGCGGCTCGACTTCTTCGGCTCCCTTCGCGGTCCCTCCACCAGCCGCACCACGACGCCCCAGAGCGTGCGCACGTCCTGCTCGGTGAGGCTCATGCGGTGGAACATGTTGCGCAGGTTTCGCGACATGACCGGCTTCTTCGTCAGCGGACGGAAGAATCCGCGTTTGTCGAGTTCGCCTTCCAAAAAATCGAAAAAAGCGAGCGTCATCTCGCGCGTCGCCGGCGGCGAGCGCTCCTCGAGTTCGAAGGGAATAGCGTCGCCATGCGCCGCGCGAAACCATTCGTAGCCCGTGAGCAGCACCGCCTGCGCGAGATTGAGCGAGGCGTAAGCGGGATTGACCGGAAAAGTGAGGATCGCGTCGGCGAGCGCCACATCGTCATTGTCGAGGCCTGTGCGCTCTGGGCCATAGAGCACGCCATGCTTCTCACCGGCCGCGACGCGCATCGCCGTATCCGGCATCGCCTGCGCGGGGGTGAGCACTTGCTTCATCTGCCCGCGTCCGCGCGCCGTCGCGGCGTAGACGAAGGACAAATCCTCGATCGCCTCGCGCACGCTCGCATAGAGTTTTGCGTTTTCGAGGAGATGCGTCGCCCCGGCGGCGGCGGCATAGGCGCCTTTGCGATAGGCGCCGGTGCGCGGCCAGCCTTCTCGCGGCGAGACGAGACGAAGATCGGACAGGCCGAAATTGGCCATGGCGCGCGCGCACATGCCGATATTGACGGCGAGCTGCGGCCGCACCAGCACGATGGCCGGCCCGCCCGAAAACGCCGTCTTGCTTTTATCCGTCCCCGCGCCAACCAATGCGCCGCCCCTTGCGTAAAGTCGCGGCAAATTAGGCTGAAAGCGGCGCCGGGGGAAAGAGGGCCGCTCTTTCCTCGGCTTTGCCTCGCGCCAGCGCGGCGTTATAAGGCCCGCGCGTTGCAAGGAGCGGCTCATGGGGAAGATCAAGGTTGCAAATCCTGTCGTCGAACTCGACGGCGACGAAATGACCCGCATTATCTGGGCCTTCATCAAGGAAAAGCTGATCCGACCCTATCTCGATATCGATCTTATCTATTACGACCTTTCGATAGAGAACCGCGACGCCACCAACGATCAAGTGACGGTCGACGCCGCCTACGCCATCAAGGAGCATGGGGTCGGCGTGAAATGCGCGACGATCACCCCCGACGAAGCGCGGGTGAAGGAATTTCATCTCAAGGAAATGTGGAAATCGCCGAATGGCACGATCCGCAACATTCTCGGCGGCGTCATTTTTCGCGAACCCATCATCTGCAAGAACGTGCCGCGCCTCGTGCCGGGCTGGACGCAGCCGATCGTCGTCGGCCGTCACGCCTTTGGCGATCAATATCGCGCCACCGATTTCAGAACGCCGGGGCCGGGCCGTCTGACGATCAGATTCGAGGGCGCCGACGGAGCGGTCATCGAAAAGGAAGTGTTCAATTTTCCTTCCTCCGGCGTCGCGCTGGCGATGTACAATCTCGACGACTCGATCAGAGATTTCGCGCGCGCAAGTTTCAACTACGGGCTGACGCGCAAATTTCCCGTCTATCTCTCGACCAAGAACACGATCCTCAAGGCCTATGACGGCCGCTTCAAGGATCTATTCCAGGAGATTTTCGACGCCGAGTTCAGGCCGCAGTTCGAGGCGCTGGGACTGACCTATGAGCACCGCCTGATCGACGACATGGTCGCCTCCGCGCTCAAATGGTCGGGCGGCTATATCTGGGCCTGCAAGAATTACGACGGCGACGTGCAGTCCGATACGGTGGCGCAAGGCTTCGGCTCGCTCGGGCTGATGACGAGCGTGCTGATGACGCCGGACGGCAAAACGGTCGAGGCGGAAGCCGCTCATGGCACGGTGACGCGCCATTACCGCGAGCATCAGAAGGGCCACGAGACCTCGACCAATTCCATCGCCTCGATTTTCGCCTGGACGCGGGCCCTGGCGCATCGCGCCAAGCTCGACGGCAATGAGGCGCTCGCGCGCTTCTCCCGCACGCTGGAGGAGGTCTGCGTCGCCACGGTCGAATCCGGCTTCATGACCAAGGACCTCGCGCTGCTCGTCGGCTGCAATCAGAAATGGATGTCGACGACGGGTTTCCTCGACAAAATCGACGAGAATCTGCGTAAGGCCATGGGCTGAATCGCCGCCGCGGCGGCGATTGTAACTGTCATGCGTCGCGGCTATATAGGCGTCGCCTATGGGCAAATAGAGGATTCGCGGGAATGGCGGTGGATCTGGACGAATCTTACAAGCCGTCTGAAGACGAACCCTTCATGTGCGACCGGCAGCGCGAATATTTCCGGCGCAAGCTGCTGGCCTGGAAGGAAGACATTCTGCAAGAGAGCCGGGAGACGCTCGCGGCTCTGCAAAACGAAAATGAAAACCATCCCGATCTCGCCGACCGGGCGTCGTCCGAGACGGATCGCGCGATCGAGCTTCGCGCCCGCGACCGCCAGCGCAAACTGATCGCCAAGATCGAATCGGCGCTGACGCGGCTCGAGGAGGGCACCTACGGCTATTGCGAGGAGACGGGCGAGCCGATCTCTTTAAAGCGCCTCGACGCGCGGCCGATCGCCACCTTGTCGATCGAGGCGCAGGAGCGCCACGAGCGGCGCGAGAAAGTCTATCGGGACGATTGAGTCTTCACGCCGCGTCGGGTTTCCTCAAGCGTCGTCTTGCGCGAGTCGAGGAATGACGCGCACATAGACGAGTTCGCTCAATAGCTCGACGAGCGTCTGCGCGACAATGACCGCCGGCAGCACGGGAACGGCGCCGGGGGCCGCGAGCGCCAGCGGCAACACGACCAGCGAATTGCGCGTAGCGGCGCTGAAGGCGACGCTTCTCGCCTCGCGCGCGGGCAGACCGAAGAGCTTCGCCGCCCCCAATCCGATGAGGGGCGCGACGACCGCGAAACCCACATAAAAGGGGATCACAGCCTGCACGGCGTCGAGGGCGTGGCCGAGCCTCGGCGTGACGGCGGCTACGATCACGAAGAGCGCGAGCGCCGTCGCCGGGATCGGCAAGACTGAAAGAAGGCGCGTCGCCTTCGCCCCGCGAGCGGAACGGCCCGACCAGAATTGGACGCCTCCCGCGAGCGCCAAGGGCATGGCGATGAGCCAGAGGAAGGCGTGGAGGAAGGGGCCGGCCTGCGCCACCGCCGCCGCTTCATCGTTGAGCAATAGCTTCAGATAGAGGGGCAGCAGGGCCATCTGCGCGAGGAGCAGCGCCGGCGTCGCCGCCAGCAGCGCTCTGGCGTCTCCGCGGCCGAGATGCGCGAAGGTCACGACATAATCGACGCAGGGCGCGAGCAGCACTAGGCTCGCGCCGAGCCGGATCATCGGATCTGGCGGCAGCAGGGGCGACAGCGCGGCGACGAAAGCAGGGATCGCCAGGAAATTCGCTGCGAGCAGCGCCGCCATGAAGCGCCAGCGCGCGAAGGCGCGTCCAAGCGCCGCGAGCGGAACCTGAAGAAAGGTCGCAAAGAGCATGAGGGCGAGCGCGGGATTGGTCGCCGCCTCCAGCGCGGTCAAGCCTGGGAACAAGAAAGCCAAAGCCGCGGCGGCCGCGACAGCGCCGAAATAGATCGCGACCTGACGCCGCTCTAGCAGCTCCCGCGCCTCGTCGATCGCCAAACGCTCCACCCGCCGCTGTGTCGCGCCTATCGGCCTTCGCGCGACTCGCATCTGGCCCATCCATGAATCGCCGATTCACGGATGGGCCTGTCTTTAGAGAAGACGCATTTTCCGCACCGCGCTTATTGCTGCTTGTCGTCCGGGCGGCCGAGAAGCCGCGCCATCTCGGCTTCGAGCGACTCGAGCGGATCCACCTCTTCAGCGGCCGCAGGCTTGGGCGGCTCGGGCGGCGGGGCAGGAGGCGGGGCTGGGGGTTTGGCGGCCGGAAGCGGCGGCGCTGGCG
>NZ_JAZHYN010000060.1:0-17102 GCF_036576025.1 Methylocystis borbori
TGCGGCGATCGGCGCCGCCACGGGCGCCGTCGTCGGCGCGGCGACTGCTCCGCCGCGGCGTTGTGCGAAGTGGGGCTGGGATTATGACGGCAATCGCGTCTGCGTCGCCTTTTATAATAATTGACGCGCGCAAGCCGCAGGCTTTACGCCTGCGGCTTCTCTCCGATCGCGCGTCGCCAGGAGTTCGTCATGCCGCCGGGTCTTCTGAAAATCATCATATTGGCCGCCATCGGCTTTTTCATCGGCGCCGCGATCATCAGCCACTACAATGGCTGAAGGAGCCCTAGTCGCGCCGCGCTAGCCCGCGCCGCGAGGAGAGCCCGACTCCCGGCGATCGACGCATGCAAGCGGCAAAACCGCTTCGGCGTTTCTTGAATTTTCGTCGGCCGATACTTCTATTTCCTCGAAAGGCCGAGCGCGTCGGCGCGGCGCGCGGAGACCGCCGGCTTTGCCCACTGGGCGGCGAGAGAAATATCTTATGAAGCACCTTTTTTACGACGACTACTCGGAAGGGGCGCATCCGGAAATCCTGCAATATATCGCGGAGCATAATTCCGATCAGCAGCGCGGCTACGGACGGGACGACTATAGCGAGCTCGCGGCGAAGAGAATCAAAACCGCCTTCGGCCTGCCGGGCGCCGATATCCACTTCCTGCCGAACGGCACGAGTTGCAACGTCATCGGCCTCAAAGCCATGTTGCAATCCTATGAGGGCGTCATCGCGCCGGCGTCGGGGCACATCAACACGCATGAAGCCGGCGCCTTGGAAGCCGCCGGGCACAAGATCATCTGGATCGAGGCGTCCGACGGCAAATTGACGGCGGACCTCATCGACGAGGCGCTGTCGCGCTATGAGGACGAACATACGGTCGTCCCGCGCGTCGTCTATCTCACCCAGGTCACGGAGCTCGGGACTGTCTATACGAAAGACGAAATCCTCCGGCTGATCGCACACGCGAAAACAAAAGGGCTTTACGTCTTCCTCGACGGCGCGCGCCTCGCCATGGCGATCGCGAGCAAGGCGGCCGATATGAGCGCGCGAGATGTCGGCGCGCTGGGCCTCGATATGTTCTATATCGGCGGGACCAAGAATGGCGGCCTTTATGGCGAAGCGCTGGTCATCCAAAATGAACGTTTCAAGCCCTATTTCCGCAGCGTCATCAAGCAGCGCAACGGCATGATGGCGAAAGGGCGGTTCATCGGCCTGCAATTCGCTCGCTTTTTTGACGAAGACGATCTCTGGCTCACGCTCGCGCGCCACGCCAATGCGATGGCGGAAAGATTATATGCGGGCCTGAAAGAGCTCGGCGTCGCTTTCGACCTTGCGCCGGGCGCCAACCAGCTCTTTCCGATCCTCGACAACGCCGTCGTCGAGAAGCTGCGAGAGAATTATGGATTCTATGACTGGCGAAAAATAGGCGCAGACAGGACGCAAGTCCGCTTCGTCTGCTCCTGGGCGACGCCCGAGAGCAAAGTCGATGCGTTCATCGCCGATGTGAAGCAGGCGCTGAAAGCGGGGTGAGGGCCGTCACTTGGCCGTGGAACGCCGCGATATCGCCTGTTTACGCTCGGCGAACCAAACCCCTTTGAGCTGCCCGGGACATTTTCCGCAGGTGACCCGGCCTTTCGTATTGACATAGGCGCAAAGGCCGCGCGTAAGGCAGTCGTCCGTCGTGACGGGACGCGCGCTCGCAGCGGAGGCAAGGACGACGCCGGCAAGGCACGCCGCGATCATTATCAACTTCGACATATCAAACTCCCTAAAAATGGAACGCTCCAACGCCATGCATAACTAATGCGTGCGCTTGTTTAGGAAAGTCTGCGGCGCAGTCGTCGTCGCGCTTTATGCGCTTCCCTTTCGGACGAAAGCGCGCAGGCGTCGCGCGATCGGCTGCTGCGATCAAAAAAGCTCGCCGGCGCGGTAGAGGAGCGAACCGATCCATAAGACGAGCGCCAGATAGTAGAGCGCCCAGCCCTCGGCCGGCGGAAACCAGCAGGAGATCGTGCGGAAATGCCGCACGTACCAGTCGCTTCCAAATCGTATGATTAGGCTGGCGCTGATCGCATCGATCAGGAGGATATAGAAGATGATCGCTTCGACGTTCATGCCCCGATCCTCTCGAGAGCGGCCGGCCAGCGACTGAATTCGGCAAGGCTATGATTTTTATGAAATAAAATGGTGCTGCAAGAGAGGATTGAACTCTCGACCTCTCCCTTACCAAGGGAGTGCTCTACCACTGAGCTACTGCAGCGTCTTGGGCTTGAAGCGCGGGAAACACGCGCCTTTTAGATATGGCGTCTCTGTGCCACAGGGCCGTCCGAGTCGCAAGCGCGGGCTCTCGACCCAATGGACAAGGTTGTGTTGCGGCCATATACAACCTATAATTGATACATTAATGAAAGGGAGCGCCTGCCTAACGCGCGCTGCGAAAAGACGGAGTGCGGCTTTTCGCGTAAAACTGGCTCTAAACTTTTGGAATCGATAACATTATCTGTGTTGGGGCGATTCCGCCCAAATACAGATATCTAGCGGGCGGGGGCGCCCGCGCCCGCGCTTTTGCGCGAGGGAGGGCGAATTGAGCGATAATTATCTTTCCGACGAGCGCTGGCGCGCCGTCGCCCCGGTTCTTCCTGGCAAGGATGGCGATCCCGGCTGCAACGCGCGCGACAATCGCCTCTTCCTCGAAGCCGTTTTCTGGATCCTGCGCACCGGCTCGCCCTGGCGCACTCTGCCGCCGCGCTTCGGCAAATGGTACACCGCCTATACGCGCTATCGACGTTGGGAGCGAACGGGCGTCTGGCGGCGCGTCGTCGCCGCGCTCGGCAAGGAGGGCGCCTGCGATTTCAAATTCGACGAAGGCGGGCTGCGCTTCGCGCCGCTTGCGGCGGTGGGCGCGCGCGCCGCGTCTTTGCCCGAGGAAGAGTCCGCTGTGGCGTGACGCCCGCAGCGCTTATTGCGACTGGCCGAAGCCTTGCGTCTGCGCGACGCGCAGCTTGACCTCCATCGTCTCTCCCGCCCCGCCGGCGCGCGCGCCGCGAATGGGCGCCGCGCTGAGATAATCGAGCGCGGCGGCGACGCGCACATGATTTTCATGCGGCGCGATCCCATGCGTCGGATCGAAGCCGACCCAGCCGAGATCTTCGACATAGGCCTCCGCCCAGGCGTGGCCCGCGGCCTGTTCATCGCCGTCGCTGCGCAGGAAATAGCCGCTGACATAGCGCGCGGGCGTTTCAATGGCGCGCGCGCAGGCGATGAAGAGATGGGCGAAATCCTGGCAGACGCCGCTGCGATGCTCGAAACATTCGACCGCCGTCGTCGCCGAGTGAGTCGTGTCCGTGTCGAAGGTCAGCGATTCATATAATGCGCCCAACAGCGCATGGAGCTTGGCGAGCGTTCCGCTCTCCTTCGCCGTCGCGCTGCGCGCGAAATCGCGGATCGCCGCATTCGGCGCCGTCAACGGCGTTTCGCGCAAGAACAGAACCGGCGGAAAGCGCTCGACGGCGCCGGAAATGACGCCGGCGACGTCGAAGGTCGTCACCTCGCCTTCGACGACGGTCGAAACCGAGTCGAGCGGACCGTCGACCGAGAAACGGTGCAAAATATTGCCATAGGCGTCCTCCGACTGATGCAGCCGGCAATCGCGGTCGACCTCGATGCGCCAGTCCACGACATGCTGCCCGTCATAATTGCGCGGCGTCAGGCGCAAATGCTGCACGGCCGCCTTGGCGGGCTGCTGGTAGCGATAGATCGTTTCGTGGCGAATGCGGATGCGCATGGGCTTGCTTGGCTAGATCACGCCGCATTTGGGCGGAATTGCCCAAATGCAGTTAACGCGATCGATTCCTAAAAGTTTAGAGCGCGCTTTGCGCGAAAAACCGGGTTCCACTTTTTCGCGAGCCGCGCTCTAGAAGAGATATTGTTCGGAGATGAGCGCGCCGAGACGATTGTTCTCGGCGATGAAGGATTGCACGAATTCGTGCAGCCCGCCCTGGAAGACGCTTTCCATCGAGAGCTTTTCGAGCTTGCCATAGACGCCGCGCGCATGGCGCTGCGCCGCGCCCTGGCGGCCGTGGGAGCGCGCGAGATCGTCGAGATTGCGCACGATCGACTCATAGCATGAAATGAGCGAGCGCGGCATTTCCGGCCGCAGGATCAGGAGATCAGCGACGAGCCAGGGCTTCATGCTGGTGCGATAGACCCAGTGATAGGCGGTATGCGCGGAGACGGCGCGCAGGATCGCCGACCATTGGAAATAGTCGAGCGAGCCGCCGACGACCTCCTTCTCGGGGAGCAGCACGTGATATTTCACGTCGAGCAGGCGTGCGGTGTTGTCGGCGCGCTCGATGAAAAGGCCGACGCGCGAGAACCAATAGGCGTCGTTGCGCAGCATGGTGCGATAGGCGCCGCCGTCATAAGTGAGCGACGTCTGCTTGATGAGTTCGAGAAAGCGGGCGAGCTCCTGCGCGCAAGGCCCGACGTCTCGCCCTTCGAGCGCGCGCAGCTCCAGATAGGCGTCGTTGATCGACTCCCACATTTCCACGGTCAGCGCCGTGCGCACGGCGCGGGCGTTGGTGCGCGCCTGTTCGATGCAGTTGCGGATCGATCCGGGATTCTCCGGCGCGAAAGTCAGGAATTCGATGACATTGGCTTCGTCGACCGGCCGGCCGGAAGCTTCGAACGCCAGCACCGCGCCGGAAGAAACCAGCACGCTTTCCCATTCCGTCTCGTCGCCGCCATAGGTCTTGGGCAGGGCGGCGAGGCGGCGCGACGCCTGTATGGCGCGCGCCAGAAAATCGGCGCGCTCCATATAGCGGGCGAGCCAGTAGAGATTGTCGGCCGTGCGTGAAAGCATCAGGTCTTCCGCTTACGAGTCGCTCATATTCGTCTCGGCCTCATTGCGCGCGAGGCAAAGCAATAAGACAAGAGGGCGATCCGAGTTTGCGTCGCCGCGCCGCTTCCCGCAAGGGACGACGCATGATTTCAAATCCACGATCTTCGCTTCGTCAGGCTTCGCCGGCGGGGCCCTCGCTCACCCATGAATCGTCGATCACCCAGGTGTCCTTCGTGCCGCCGCCCTGGCTGGAATTGACGACAAGCGACTTCTCGGTCATCGCGACGCGGGTGAGCCCGCCCGGCACGACGCGCGCGCCATTCGCGCCCTGCAACACGAAGGGCCGCAGATCGACGTGGCGCGGCGCGACGCCTGAAGCGACGGAAATCGGACAGGTGGAAAGCGCGAGCGTCGGCTGGGCGATGAAATGTTCGGGATGCGCCTTGAGCTTTTCGCGAAATTCCTCGATCTGCGCCTTCGTCGCATGCGGGCCGACGAGCATGCCATAGCCGCCGGAGCCGTTCACTTCCTTGACCACCAGTTCCTCAAGATGGGCAAGAACATAGGCAAGCGCGTCGGTCTCGCGGCAGCGGTAGGTGGGGACATTCTGCAACAGCGGCGGCTCTCCGAGATAAAATCTAATTATATCAGGCATATATGTATAGATCGCCTTGTCGTCGGCGACGCCCGAGCCGACTGCATTGGCAAGCGTCACATTGCCTGCATGATAGGCGCCGAGCAGGCCGGCGACGCCAAGAGCTGAATCGGGGCGGAAGGCCAGCGGATCGAGAAAATCATCGTCGATGCGCCGATAGATCACATCGACGCGGCGCGGGCCTTCGGTCGTGCGCATATAGACGATGTCGTCGCGCACGAAGAGATCGTCGCCTTCCACGAGTTCGACGCCGAGTTTGTCGGCGAGGAATGAATGCTCATAGAAGGCCGAATTGAACTGGCCGGGCGTCATCAGCGCGATGGTCGGGTCGCTGGTGGCGCGCGGCGGGGCGACGGAGCGCAGCGTCGCTAAGAGTTCGTCGGGATAATTCTCGATCGGCGCGACGCGATGCATGGCGAAAAGCTCGGGGAAAAGCCGCATCATCACTTCGCGGTTTTCGAGCATGTAGGAGACGCCCGAGGGCGTCCGCGCATTGTCCTCCAGCACATAGAAGCCTTGATCGTCGGTGCGCACGATGTCAACGCCGGCGATATGGACGAATATGTCGTGGGGGACGCGCCGCCCCGCCATTTCCGGGCAATAGGCGGCGTTGCGATAGACGAGGTCGGCGGGAACGACGCCGGCCTTCAAAATCTCTCCCGCGCCATAGACGTCGGCGAGAAAGGCGTTGAGCGCGGCGACCCGCTGGATCAGCCCCTTTTCGAGCGCAGCCCATTCGCTGCGGGCGAGGATACGGGGCAGAATGTCGAAGGGAATGAGCCGTTCGGTGGCGTCCTGCGCGCCATAGACGGCGAAGGTGATGCCGATGCGCCGAAACAGAAGCTCGGCCTGTTCGCGGCGCGAGGCGAGAAGTTCGGGCGGCGTCTGGGCGAGCCATTGCGAGAGTTTCAGATAGGGCGCTCGCGTGCCGCCGTCGGTCCCGCCCAATTCGTCGAACTGCGCTTCGCGCGCGCCCATTCAGGAACTCCCTTTTGCCGGCTTGCGCCTTGTTTTTTCATAAGCCGCCGCCGTTTTTCCCTTATCGAAGCAAGGAGTGCGCCAGCGGTCCCGGTTTAATATGTCATCGAGTTCTAATAATCGATTGATTTGCGGCCGGCGACGAGCCGATCCGGGCGCCGCCCGTTGGCTTTTCCTCTTCGCACGTCGGCCGCGAAAAGGATTCGCCTCTCGGGGGCTGACATCTTACTGTCAGAAAATAGTTCGTAGCGTTCGCGATCCATCCCTCCCTCGGATTGACTTAGATGATTGACATAAAATTCACGGCGCTGATGGACTTTCTCGCCTGGTTGCGCGCGCAATATCCGCAAAAGAATGAAAGCGGCGGCGCGGAAGAATTCGTGCCTTACGAGGACGTTCGGGGAACGGCGGCCGGAAAAATCCAAGAGTCGGGCGCTTCTGGGCCGGCCGCGACCCCTGTCGAGGGCGGGGGCCTCAACGCGGCCGATGGCCGGCGGGAGTAATCGGCCGCCGCGCGATCGCAACTGATCGCCAAAAACGCCCCGCCGCGAGCGCAGGGGTAATTGCGGGGCGCGAGTCGTAAGATTCACACACTCCGCCAATATTCGCGGCCGAAAGGCGGCTATTTGAGCCGTCGGCCTTCCTCGCGTTTCTACGCTGCGCTAATAGCGGTCGGCTAACTCTTATGACGATCCGCAATGCCAACGTCGTCGAAAAAAAACCGCCTGCGCGCTTTGAGCCTTGGTTTGGCGCTGATCGCCCCCGCGATCGCCGCCGCCGCCGATGCGCCCCCGCCGGTCTTCAACTGGGCCGGCATGTATCTTGGCGCGAGTCTTGGCGCCGGCTTCCCCCTTCACACAAGCGAGCGGCTGCAGGCGACAAGCGGGTTCGGTTCGCCCGCCTTTGATCTTTATCCCGCGGGCGTCGCGCGGCCGGGCGTCACTGTCGGCGCGCAGGCCGGCTATAATTGGCAAGAAGGTCCGTGGGTCTGGGGGTTCGAGACGGATTTCAGCCTTCTCGACGGACGCCGGGGGCCAAACGGCCTCTTCGCCGCATCGCCCGCCTATGCGCCCGGACTCCCGTTTTATACGCTCTCCCCCAATTCGAGCGCGAATTTTTTCGCGAGCTTTCGCGGGCGCGCAGGTTACGCCTATGATCGAGCGCTTTTTTATCTGACGGGCGGCGTGGCGGCCGGCGGCGCGCGCGGGCCCGCGACGCTGACGCTGGGGGCTGGCGGGCCCGACGCCATCTTCACGGCGCCCTGGTCGCAATCCTCACGGATGAAATATGTCGTCGGCGCCGGCTTCGAATACGCCTTCGCCGATCAATGGTCGGCGCGGGCGGAATATCTCTTCCTCAACCAATCCTTGGATACACAAACCTTCGACAATGGCGCGGGCTTCCTCTACGCCTCGCGCATTCGCAACGAAAACCATCTTCTGCGCTTCGGACTGAATTATCATTTCGGCGCGATTAACGAGATTCCCGGCGCGCTGCAATATGGCCAACACTCGAACCACGCCAATGGCGGAAATGGCGGGGAGGGCGAAAACCGCAGCGGGTCCGAGCAATATAGCGTCCACGCGCAAACGACTCACGTCGCGCAGGGCTATCCGCGCTTCCGCGCGGCTTATGACGGGCCGAACAGTTTCCCGTCCGGCGGCAAGGCGAATGTCGGCTCGACGACGAACGCCTTTCTCGGCTTGCGCCTGTGGGAGGGCGGCGCCGTCTATCTCAATCCCGAGATCGATCAGGGCTATGGGCTGGCGAATTCGGTGGGCGCGGCCGCCTATGTGGACGGCGCCGTCGCCAAGGTGGGCCGCGCCGCGCCCTATATGAGATTTCAGCGTTATTTCCTGCGCCAGATCATCGGTCTCGACAGCGGCGGCGAAAGGCTGACAGATCCGGATGTGGGCGCGCGCAGCGAAGTGCTCGAATCGACGCAAAATCAGATTTCGGGCAAGGTCGATAAGGATCGGATTATTGTCACGCTCGGCAAATTCGCCGTCGGCGACGTCTTTGACGACAACGTCTATGCGCACGACCCGACGACGGGCTTTCTGAACTTCGCCTTCAACACGATGGGCGCTTTCGATTACGCCGCCGACGCATGGGGCTACACCCATGGACTCGCTGTCGAATGGAAGCAGAATTGGTGGACGGCGCGCGGCGGCGTCTTCCAACTCTCGACGACTCCCAATGGACTGGACATTGAGCCAGTGCTCTTTCGCCAATTCATGGGCGTCGCCGAATTCGAAGCGCGCTACGAGGTTCTCGGTCAGTCCGGCGCGATCAAATTCCTCGCTTATGGCGATAATGGCTATTTGAGCAAAATGGACGACGTCATCAATTATGCCTATCTCACGGGCGAGTTTCCGCCCACCGTCGACAATCTGCGCAAGCGATCCGTGAAGATGGGCGGCGGCATCAACATCAAGCAGCAACTTTCGCCGACGCTCGGCTTTTTCCTGCGCGCGAGCATGACCGACGGCCGCTACGAGACAGTCGACTATACCGATGTCGACAGGCAGATTTCCATGGGCTTTGTCGCCGCCGGCGCTTTATGGGGACGCGAGGATGACGAAATCGGCGTCGCTGGCGCTTTGGGCGGGCTGCATGGCGATCGTGTGCGCTATTTCGCGCTTGGCGGGAAGAGCGTCTATATCGGCGACGGCGCGCTTTCCTATGCCGGCGAGAAGAATATGGAGGCCTATTACAAGCTCGGCTTCGGCAAGAATCTTGACGCGACCTTCGACTATCAATTGCTGGTCAATCCGGCGCATAACAGCGCGCGCGGGCCGATCAACGTCTTTGCCCTGAGGCTGCGCGCGGCTTTTTGAATAGGGTTTTTCACTTTGTCATTCCCGTCAGGCCGAAGGCCTGAAATCCAAACCCGCGACACGAGGCGCTTGAGCATGTCCTGGATTCCCGATCGCGCTTCGCGCGTCGGGAAAGACAAGGCGCGCTTCACTTGAGATATTCCGGCAGCTTCTGCTCGAAGTCGGGAAAATAATGCGCAATCACGCTGACGTCGAAACGCGCCAATATGCTTTCCTTCGACTCGCGATCGAGCAGAAAACGGAAAGCGGCCTCGATCAGGCGCTCGGGCGTCGCGCCATGGCGCAGCCGCTCGAAATCCATGCGCGAGAGCGTGACGCGATGTTGCGTCTCGCCCTTTTCGTCGCTCACGCGCGCCTCGAAGACGAGCGGCTCGCCTTCCGCAATCTGGCGCACGCTGACCGCACTCACAGCGGCGCCTCGACGTCCTTTTCGATCTGCTCCGGCGTATCGGTCGGCGCATAGCGCTTCACCACCTTGCCGTCGCGATCGACGAGGAACTTTGTGAAGTTCCATTTGATCGCTTCCGAGCCCAGAATGCCCGGCGCCTCGCTTTTCAGAAGACGATAGAGCGGATGCGCATGCTCGCCATTGACCTCGATTTTCGCAAACATCGGAAAGGTCACGTCGTAATTCGTCGAACAGAAATTCGCGATCTCCTTCTCGGAGCCGGGCTCCTGCGCGCCGAACTGGTTGCAGGGAAAGCCGAGCACGACGAAGCCCTTGTCCGCGAATTTGCGGTAGAGCGCCTCGAGCCCGGCATATTGCGGGGTGAAGCCGCATCTGCTCGCGACATTGACGATGAGCGTCGCCTTGCCGGCGACCTCGCGCAGCGATTTCGTCGCGCCGTCGATGGTTTTCGCTTCTATGTCGAAGAGTGTCATCGGAACCTCCCTTTGCCGGGAGATTCGCACGTTTTGGGCCACTAAAGCGAGATCATTTTTTGAAGGAAGCCGGCGCGCCGAAGCTTCACTTGTAATTCCAGATCAAGTCTTCGGCGAGAAGTTGATTGCCGCGCGCGTTGAAATGCATATCGCCCCAGAAGAATAAGCTCCGCACAAAATCCGGATCTTGTTCCTTGTAGCGAAAGAAGGCCGGGAAGTGATCGAAAAAGCGCCGGCATTTTCCTGCGCACCATTCGCGCCAAATCTGCGCCTGTCGCGAGTTTTCGCGGTCATAAAGAAGCTGCTGCGGCCAAGG
This sequence comes from Methylocystis borbori, assembly GCF_036576025.1. NCBI lineage: Bacteria > Pseudomonadati > Pseudomonadota > Alphaproteobacteria > Hyphomicrobiales > Methylocystaceae > Methylocystis > Methylocystis borbori. Next base: position 10,504 of record NZ_JAZHYN010000060.1, read on the forward strand.
ATAGACGCCGACCGACAAATCGACGCCATGGGCGGTTAGCAATTCATATAGCCGATCCATGCGTTCCCTGGCCTTGTCGATCGCGCCCTCAATGCCGACGGCGCCATAGCAGGTTGCGTCTTTGCTGTACGTCCAGCTCGGTCGGGCGTAGTCCCGACTGTAGACGGCGCCGGATTTCGATAAATCCTCCACGCTCGCGCGCTCGATCGACGCCGCCAATCTGCGTGAATAGCGCAGTTGATCGAGAAATTCCGCGAGGTAGGAGACTTTCTCGAGCCAGCCTTTTTCCGGACGCGGAAGCGGCGGACGCGGAAGGGGCGAGCAATCTTCCGACGGCGGTATGGGCGGTGTGAGCTGCAAGACGCCGTTCTGATCGTACCAGTAAAGCGTCGCCTCGTCCTGTATGTCGGAAATATCGATGTAAACGACGGCTTCATCGAACTTTAGGCCCGACTCGATGAAATGCTTGAGCTTCTCATAATAGACCGATGGCGCGTAACTCGAAACGCCCGCGTTCAACACGTCGAGTTCCGGGTGGGCGCGCGCGAAGAGGCCGACGAAAGTCTCCTCATAGGCCACGCCAAGGCTCTCGGTGAAAGAGTCGCCGATAAAGAGGACTCGCTTGCGATCGGCGGCGAGCGGGACCTCGCGGACGGATGCGTCCCTGAAACCGAGCGAGTTCGTGAAAATTCGGAACTTATACGAGCCCCAGGCGTCGAACCCGTCGAAATTCGGCGCGAGCGTGTGGGTGTACGCCGGGTCGCGAATCCTGAATGTGTTATTGGGGGCGGCGAGAAACGGATTCATCCCCTTCCAAATTAGATGGAGAAGGATTTCGGCGACGACGAACAAGCCGACGAGAATTCCGAGATTGACGGCCACGACAGGAAGGAGCCGGCGCAAGCGAAATTTCATTGTAGACGCCATGAAGCGGATATCCCCGACGGCCGCAGCGCGCGCCGCGAAAAAAGCGAAATCCGACTTCCGCGTGAAGCGCGCTCTATTTTTGACTCGACGCCTTATCCGGATCTGGTGATCCGGCGTCGAGGCGAATTTGCCTCGGCCGAGGGATTCCAGCAAGCTCATGGCGCCGCCGCGCCGGCTCGCCCGATGCTGCTCTAAGCGACGAGCGTATCGGCGGTCTCGGCGCGGTCTTCGTCGAGCCCATATTCCTTCATCTTGCGATAAAGCGTCGAGCGGCCGATCCCCAGCCGGCGCGCGATCTCCGACATTTGTCCGCGATAATGGGTGAGCGCGAAGCGGATGGTTTCAGCCTCTACGTCCTCGAGCCTGCGGATCTCGCCATTTTGTGCAATGAGCGGCATGGAATTCGGATCGCGAATTTCGATGCGCACGATCTCGCGTTCGCGCGGCGCGCTCATTCTCGCGCCCGGCGCTGGAACGGGCGGCATGCGCACGTCGAAGCCGTCGACATGCGCCGCGATCTGCGGAAATTCCGCGACGGTCAACTCGTCGCCCTCGGCGAGCGCCACGGCGCGAAAGACGGCGTTCTCGAGCTGGCGCACATTGCCGGGCCAGTCGTAGCTCGCAAGCAGCGACAGCGCCTCCGCCGTCACGCCGCGAATATTGCGGCCCTCCTCGGCGGCGAAACGCGCCGTGAAGCGCCGGGCCAGATCGGCGATGTCCTCGCGGCGCGCGCGCAACGGCGGAATGCCGATCGGAAAAACGTTGAGCCGGTAAAAAAGATCCTCGCGAAACTGTTTGCGCTTGACGAGGTCGATGAGATTTCGGCTGGTCGCCGTCATCAGGCGGATATCGACGCGCGCCGGGCGTTTGGCGCCCGCGGGATCGATCTCGCCTTCCTGCAGGACGCGCAAGAGCTTTGCCTGAATGTCGAGCGGCAATTCGCCGATCTCGTCGAGGAACAGCGTCCCGCCATTGGCTTCGAGAAATTTGCCCGTCTGCTTTTCGGCCGCGCCGGGGAAGGCGCCCTTCTCATGGCCAAAGAGGAGGGACTCGATGAGATCGGCGGGCGGCGCGCCGCAATTCACGGCGACGAAGGGCTTGCCTCTGCGGTCGGAGGCGCCTTGAATGGCGCGCGCCACGACCTCCTTGCCGACGCCCGACTCGCCCTCCAGCAGCACGGGGATCGACGAATGCGCGGCGCGCTCGCCGAGCCGGATGACGCGCGCCATATCCTCGCTCTTCGCGGCGAGATCCTTCAAGGTCAGCGCGCCTTGCGCGCGCCGGTCGATGCGGCGCACTTCTCCCGCGAGCGCCTCGGCTGCAAGCGCGTTCTTGATCGAGATTTGCAGGCGCTCGGCGCCGACGGGCTTGACCACGAAATCGCGCGCGCCGGCGCGCATCGCCGAAATGACCGCTTCGATCGAGCCATGCGCCGTCTGGACGATGACCGGCGTCGCGAGCTTCATATCGCGCATGCGGGTGAGCACGCCCATGCCGTCGAGGTCGGGCATGACGAGATCGAGAATAAGGAGCGCGACCGGCGACGCGCCGGGCCGCGTCAGCCGGGCGATGGCCTGCTCGCCGCTCTCCGCCGTCTCCGTCTCATAGCCGAATCGCCGCACCGTGGATTCGAGCAGGCCGCGTTGAATGGGATCGTCGTCGGCAATGAGAATGAGAGACGTCATTTGGGCCCTGTTTTCGGGAAAGCGCGGCAAGGAGATCGCCGCATCCGGCCCAATGGTTACCAAGCAGGGTAAAGGCAGGGTTAACCACGCCCGCCGCCGGGATTTTCGGCCCCTTTAGGTCTGGTCTCGGGGCGCTTGCGCCAAAAAACGCCGAATCGATTTTCCGCGGGCGGCGGGAAAGAGGGGCTTTCTGCGCCGCACGCCCCCGCGCTACAAGCCGACGCAACGGAAGGAATTGGAATGAACGCGCGCAAGATCGTCGGTCGGCTCGTCGTCGCCACGCATAATTCGGGCAAGCTGTGGGAATTGCGGCAGTTGCTCGCCCCCCATGGCGTTGACGCCGTCTCGGCGGGCGATCTCGGTCTGGCGGAGCCGGAAGAGACGGAGACGAGCTTCGCCGGCAATGCGCTGCTCAAGGCGCGCGCCGCCGCCGACGCGTCGGGATTGCCCGCCTTCGCCGATGATTCCGGGCTTTGCGTCGAGGCGCTGGGCGGCGCGCCCGGCGTCTATTCGGCGCGCTGGGCGGGGGAGGGCCGCGACTTCACGGCCGCCTGCGCGCGGGTCGAGCGCGAACTTCAGGCGCGCGGCGCCAAGCCGCCCTATCGCGCGCATTTTACCTGCGCGCTCGCCGTCGTCTGGCCGGACGGGCATAAGGAGCAGTTCGAGGGGAGGGTCGACGGCGTTCTCGTCTTTCCCCCCAAGGGCGAGAAGGGATTCGGCTATGATCCGATCTTCAAGCCGGACGGGCTCGACAAGACCTTCGGCGAGATGATGTCGGCGCAAAAACATGCGCTGCCGGGCGACGGCTCGCAGGCCCTCTCGCACCGCGCCCGCGCCTTTCAGACGCTGGCGAAGGCGTGCTTGGATTAAATATCAGGGCATTGGCGGGGACGCTGCGCGCGTTAGATATTCGCGCTAAAAGAGAGGCAATAAAAATTGCCCGCCGCCGAAGCCGAGCGCGGCAAAGCCCGAGGAAACGCCCAGGGGAAACGCCCATGACCAAGCACGAGACTTTCGCCGCCCTCACGCCGCCGTTCAGGGCGCGCTACGGCAATTTCATCAATGGCGCATGGGTGGACGCCAAATCCGGCCGCGTCTTCGACAATATCTCGCCGATCACCGGCGGGAAGGTCTGCGAGATCGCGCGCTCCGACAAGGACGACATTGAGGCCGCGCTCGACGCCGCCCACGGCGCCAAGGACGCCTGGGGCAGGGCGAGCGTGGCGGCGCGCGCCCAAATTCTCAATCGCATGGCCGATGTGATGGAGGAAAATCTCGCCCTCCTCGCCGCGGCCGAGACCTGGGACAATGGCAAGCCGATCCGCGAGACGATGGCCGCCGACATTCCGCTCGCCATCGATCACTTCCGCTATTTCGCCGGCGCCATCCGCGCGCAGGAAGGCGGCGTCTCCGAAATCGACCACGACACCGTCGCCTATCATTTCCACGAGCCGCTCGGCGTCGTCGGCCAGATCATCCCCTGGAATTTTCCGATCCTGATGGCGGCGTGGAAGCTCGCGCCGGCGCTCGCCGCCGGCAATTGCGTCGTCCTCAAGCCGGCCGAGCAGACGCCCGCGAGCATTCTCGTCTGGGCGGAGCTCGTCGGCGATCTCCTGCCCAAGGGCGTGCTCAATATCGTCAACGGCTTCGGGCTCGAGGCCGGCAAGCCGCTCGCCTCATCAAACCGCATCGCCAAGATCGCTTTCACCGGCGAGACGACGACCGGGCGGCTCATCATGCAATACGCCAGTCAGAACCTTATTCCCGTCACGCTTGAACTCGGCGGCAAATCGCCCAACATCTTCTTCGAGGACGTCGCGCGCGAAGACGACGATTATCTCGACAAGGCGGTAGAGGGCTTCGTGATGTTCGCGCTCAATCAGGGCGAGGTCTGCACCTGCCCGAGCCGCGCGCTGGTGCATGAGAAAATATACGACCGCTTCATGGCGCGCGCCCTAAAGCGCGTCGGCGCGATCAAGCAGGGCAATCCGCTCGATCCCGAGACGATGATCGGCGCGCAGGCCTCCTCCGAGCAGCTCGAAAAAATCTTGAGCTATATCGATATCGGCAAGCAGGAGGGGGCGGAGGTCCTCGCCGGCGGCGAGCGCAATGCGCTATCGGGCGAACTCGCCGGCGGCTTCTATGTGAAGCCCACCGTGCTGAAGGGCCATAACCGCATGCGCGTCTTCCAGGAGGAGATTTTCGGACCCGTCGTGTCGGTGACGACCTTCAAGGACGATGCGGAGGCGCTCGCCATCGCCAATGACACGCTCTATGGCCTTGGCGCCGGCGTCTGGAGCCGCGACGCCAACCGCTGCTACCGTTTCGGACGCGCCATTCAGGCCGGGCGCGTCTGGGTGAACTGCTATCACGCCTATCCGGCCCATGCGGCCTTTGGCGGCTATAAGCAGTCAGGCATCGGCCGCGAAAATCACAAGATGATGCTGGATCACTATCAGCAGACGAAGAACATGCTGGTGAGCTATAGCGAGAAGAAGCTCGGCTTCTTTTGACGCCGCTGTCATTCCCGACAGGCCGAAGGCCTGATCGGGATCCAGAGTCGTCGCCAGCGGCGGATTTTACCCTAGATTCCCGATCTCGCGCGATGCGCGCGTCGGGAATGACAGGCGCGGGAGATCGCGCAGTGAAAGAACGGCGTCCGCCAAGAGTGCTCGCTACGCCTGCGGCGCTCGAATTGATCGAGCGCCTGAAGCGTCAATATGGCGACATCCTCTTTCATCAATCGGGCGGCTGCTGCGACGGCTCGGCGCCGATGTGCTATCCGCAGGGCGAGTTTCTGATCGGCGACGGCGACGTGCTTCTCGGCGAGATCGGCGGCGCGCCCTTCTATATCGGCGCCGCGCAATTCGACTATTGGAAACATACGCAGCTCGTCATCGACGTGGTTCCCGGACAGGGCGGCATGTTCTCGCTCGACAATGGCTCGGGCCAGCGCTTCCTCACGCGCTCGCGGCTCTTCTCCGACGAGGAGCTGGCGCGCCTCGCGCCGGCGTAATGAGGCGCATGAATTTCGCGCGCGATTGACGCATGGCGCAAAGCGCGTAGCATCGCGCCATAGCGTTATTTATTGGAGGCCGGCATGTTTGAGGATTTCAAGAATTTCATCCTGCGCGGCAATGTCGTCGATCTCGCCATCGGCGTGATTATCGGCGTCGCTTTCGGCAAGATCGTCGATTCGATCGTCGCCGACATTTTCATGCCCATCATCGGCGCGATTACCGGCGGGCTGGATTTCTCCAACTACTATCTGCCCCTCTCCAAGAGCATCCATAGCGAGATGACTTATGACGAGGCGAAGAAGGTCGGCGCCGTCATCGGCTATGGGCAATTCGTCACCGTGCTCGTCAATTTTCTCATCATCGCCGCCGTGCTGTTTCTGGTCATTCGGCTCTTCGAAAAATTGAAGAAGCCGGCGCCCGCCGCGCCTTCCGCGCCGCCGCGCGCGGAGGTTCTGTTAGAAGAGATTCGCGACGCGATCCGCAGCCGCTAAGGGCGTGCCGGCGGGGTTGACAGCGGCGGCGCAAGGATCGCATATGCCGCCATCCATTGGCCGGGCGGAAGCGCGGTTTTCGTCTCGTCGAACGAGGCGAATGGGGGAATGTCCCGAGCGGCAAAGGGGGCGGACTGTAAATCCGCTGGCTAAGCCTTCGTAGGTTCGAGTCCTACTTCCCCCACCATCTCGCGGATATCGGTCGGCGCGAGGCACTCTCGCGACCGCGCGCTGCGCGCATAAACGTTCTTAGCTAAGCTGCTTGCCGCGGGAGGCTGACGGCGACAGGCGCGAATAATCGCTCCGCGGAGAATTACTCGGCGACGCCCGCGACGTTTTCGTCCTTCGAGGGCTCGGGGGCGCGCGCCCGCGCGGCTGAACGCAGGCCTCCGATCGGCGCGCCCAGCACCGATCCCTTCGGGGCGCCGCTCGCCGGCGCGCCTTCCGCGACCTTTCCCTCATCGGCTTGCGCCGCC
>NZ_JAZHYN010000061.1:0-16749 GCF_036576025.1 Methylocystis borbori
CCTCGCCGCCGTCCGTCGCCTCGAGCAGCGCGCCCACGGGGCCGCGCGCCAGCGCGTCGGCGACCTTGCCGAAGCCCGCGACGACGACGCCCGCCTTATTGGCGAGCGCCAGCATCTGCAAACAATCGGCTTCGAGCAGCCTGTCCACCTCTTCGGCGAGTTCCGGCGCCGTCTCGATCTGCGTTTTCAGCGAGCGCGCAAAGAGCTTCTTTCGCGCCGCCTGCGCCACGAGATCGGCGCGCGCCGTCACCCACACGCCGCGGCCGGGCAGCCGGGCGCGAATATCGGGCGCGAGCGCGCCGTCCGGACCGCGCACGAAGCGGATCATCGCCTCGGGCGGCTGCGGCCGCCGCGTGACGATGCAGGTCCGCTCCGAAATATGCGGCTCGCGCGCCATCGCCTCCATCAAGCCTGCTCTTCGCCTTCCGCGACCGCCTCGGTTTCTTCTTCCGGCGCCGGCGCCTCGATCCAGCCGACGCGCACGCGCGCCGCCATGATCATCGCCTCCGCCTCCTCGCGCGACAGATCGACGCCCTCGAAGAAGCCTTCGTGCCTCGTCGTCTCGCCGTCCTTCTTCTCGCTCCAGCCGACGAGATCGTCCGGCACGCAGCCGGCGAAATCCTCGAGCGTCTTCACGTCGTTTTCGCCGAGCTTCACCATCATCGCCGTGGTGAGGCCGTCGATCTCGCGCAATTCGTCAGAGACGCCGAGCTCCTTGCGGCGCTCCTCATTCTCGGCCTCGATGCGTTCGAGATAATTGCGGGCGCGGTTTTGAATTTCGGACGCCGTCTCTTCGTCGAAGCCCTCGATCGACGCGAGTTCGGAGAGTTCGACATAGGCGAGCTCCTCGACGGAACGGAAGCCTTCGGACGCGAGCAGGCGCCCCACGACTTCGTCGACGTCGATCGCGCCCATGAAGACCTTGGTGCGCTCGATGAATTCCCTCTGGCGGCGCTCGGACTCCTCCGCTTCCGTCAGAATGTCGATGTCCCAGCCGGTGAGCTGCGAGGCGAGACGCACGTTCTGGCCGCGCCGGCCGATGGCGAGCGAGAGCTGATCGTCGGGCACGACGACCTCGATGCGGGAACTGTCCTCATCGAGCACCACCTTGACGACTTCCGCCGGCTGCAGGGCGTTGACGATGAAGGTCGCGGCGTCCGCCGACCAGGGAATGATGTCGATGCGCTCGCCCTGCAATTCGCCGACGACGGCCTGCACGCGCGAGCCGCGCATGCCGACGCAGGCGCCGACGGGGTCGATCGAGGAATCACGCGAGATGACGGCGATCTTGGCGCGCGAACCGGGATCGCGCGCGACCGATTTCACCTCGATCACGCCGTCGTAGATCTCCGGGACTTCCTGCTTGAACAGCTTCGCCATGAATTGCGGATGGGTGCGCGAGAGGAAAATCTGCGGCCCGCGCTGCTCGCGCCGCACGTCATAGACATAAGCGCGGCATCGGTCGCCGGGACGGAACATTTCGCGCGGGATCATCTCGTCGCGACGGATAACGCCCTCGCCGCGGCCGAGGTCGACGATGACATTGCCATATTCGACGCGCTTGACGACGCCGTTCACGATCTCGCCGATACGGTCCTTATATTCTTCATATTGACGATCGCGCTCGGCCTCGCGCACCTTCTGCACGATGATCTGCTTCGCGGATTGCGCCGCGATGCGGCCAAAGTCGAAGGGCGGCAGGGTCTCGGAAATCCAGTCGCCGGGCTGCGCCGCCGGATTGCGCTTGCGGGCGTCGGCCAGCGAAATCTGCGTCGCGTCGTTTTCGACTTCGTCGACGACGAGCAGGAGGCGCGAGAAACGCACTTCGCCAGTCTTGGCGTTGATCTCGGCGCGCACTTCGGTCTCCTGGCCGTAGCGCGAACGCGCCGCCTTTTGCAACGCGTCTTCCATGGAGGCGATGACGATCGAACGGTCGATCGACTTCTCGCGCGCGACCGCGTCGGCGATCTGCAGGATCTCAAGTCGGTTGGCGCTGACGGCCATCGTCACTCTCCCTTGGAGCGGGGCGGCGGCCGCTGGCCGCCGCCTTTCTTGAACTGTGTTTGAACGCCGGCGGGAGCCAGCGGCTTCTGTTTTTGCGCAGATCCGCGGAAGCGGCCGGGACCCCGGCGCGGGCGATCCTCCGCCGCCGCCGGCTCCTCTTCCGTCTCGGCGAGCTTGCCCGCGCGCAGCGACTCGCGGATCAGCGCCTCGGTGAGCACGAGCTTGCCCTCGTCGAGATCGGCGAGGGGCAGCGCAACGATCTTCTCTTCGTCAGGGTTTGCGTCGGAGCGCTCCAGCGTCAGCATGGCGGCGCGGCCCGCGCCTTCGACGCCGCGAATGAAGCCGCGAAAACGCTTGCGGCCCGACTCCAGCGGATGCGCCAGTTCGATCTTCGCCTCATAGCCGAGGGCGCGCGAAAAATCGGAAATGCGCACGAGCGGCCGATCGACGCCGGGCGAGGAAACCTCGAGACGATATTCATGGGCGATGAGGTCGGCGACGTCGAGTTCGGGCGACAGCGCCTGGCTCGCCGCCTCGCAATCGTCGATGGTCATGGTCCCGTCGGGGCGCTCCGCCATGATCTGCAGGGTCGGCCCATTCTGCTGCATCAAGCGCACCCGCACGAGGCGATAGCCGAGTTGGTTGAGCGTCGGCGCGACGATATGCGCCACGCGCGCGGCGACGCCCGTCTCGGCGACGAGACGCGGCTCGTCGAGATCGGCGGCGATGGCGGCGGCGCTTTGCGTCAAGCTTTTTTCCTGGGCTTGCCCGGGCGACCAAAACAAAAAGAGCGGGTCCCCGGAGGGCCCCACTCTCAATAGGCGATCATCCGGGAATGATCGTTATGAGATGAAGTCATCGCCTTTATAGGCCAAAGGAGCGCATAAAAGCAAGAAAAACCGAATGGCGCCGGTCCAGGCGGGAAAAGGATACGGATATTAACCATGTCGTCGCGCTGATTCGCTTGTCCCTTTGCGAAGAAGCGCGCGGGGCGCGTGTTGACCCTTCCCGCGCGCCCGCTTAGTTTCGCGCAAAGCTTGGCTTTCCTTTATCTATCGCCGCCCAGGGGCGAGAGCGCGTTGGGCGTTTCGGAGGATATTATCGAAGCTATTTTTCACACCCCCCGCCAAATATTCGTCTCGCCGCGCCGCGCCGAAGGCGTCGTCTCCATGCGCGAAAGAACTCGAGACTCATCGCTTTGACGCTTTCCGTCGCCTGCGCCGACGCCGCCTTTTCGCTCGAGATCGCCCGCGACGCGCGCGTCGACGACGGGGGCTTTCACGCGCTCTCGCAGGAGCCCTGGCTGCGGTTTCGGTCGCTGCAAGCCTTTCGTCCCGGCGGCTTCGCGGAATTGCGCTATGCCGCGAGCCTCTACGATCCGCCCGTTCGCCCCATCCTGCGGCTCTGGCAAGGCGACGAAAATTATTGCGATCACATCCTGCCGGCGCCCTGCGAAGGCGCGGGGCTCTGGATCGGCAAAATCCCCAAGGAGACGACCGACGTCTGGATCAGCCCGACGAACCGGCCCGGCCCATTCGATTTTCGCATGCTCGACGCGCGGCAGGCGAGTTTCGCGCATGCGCTGCGCAAGGCGGCGGCCGCGCCCAAGCGCCTGTTCTTCGCGCTCTCGGCCGACAGCGTCGGTCTGGCGGCGGAAGCGGAGTTGAACTGGCGCTGGGCGCTGGGCGGCGCGCCGCTCTCGACTTATCCCTCCTGGCGCGCCGCGCGCCAACGCCCGTGCGATCCCTCTCTCGACCGGCCGCGCGGCGACTGGCGAAAAGGTCCGAGAGTCGTCGCGCTTCTTGACGCGCGCGGCGCGGATGCGCGCGACATCGACGCGACGCGCCAGACGATCGAAGCGCAAAACTATCCTCATTGCGCGCTGGCCACAGTCGGTTCAGTCGAGGCGGCCGGCCCTTTCGGGGCGGACGATCTCCTGCTTCTTCTCCAGGCGGGCGACCGGCTGGAGCCGCATGCCTGCGCCTGCTTCGTCGAACATTTCGCGAGATATCCCGAGCACAAGATCGCCTATGCCGACGAAACTTCCGGCGCCGGCGCGGATTTGCGCCCTTGGCGCAAGCCGGGCTGGAGCGCGACGCTCCATCGTTTCGAAAATTACGTCGGACGCGCCGCCTGCTTTCGGGCGCGCCTTCTCGCCGCCTATCCCGGCGGGGCGTGCGTCGGCGCCGAAGAGACGATCGATCGGATGTTGTCGCGCGCCGACAAGGGAGAGATTGGCGCGCTGCGCAGGCCGCTGTTCCATTTCGCGACCCGCGCCGCGCCGCGCCAGACGCAGATAGAAGCCGTCTTTCGGGGCGCGACGGCGCCGGCCGTCACGATCGTCATCCCGACGCGCGATCGCATCGACCTGCTTGCGCCTTGCCTCGAAAGCCTGCTGAAGAAGAGTCTCTATCCCCGCTTCGACGCCCTCGTCGTGGATAATGACAGCGCCGATCCGCGCACCCATGCGCTGCTCGCAAGGCTTCAGGCGGCGGACGACCGGCTCAAAGTCCTGCGCCATCCCGGCGCCTTCAATTTTTCGGCGCTGTGCAACGCCGGCGCCCGTGCGACGACGGGCGATTATTTGATCTTCCTCAATAACGACACGGAAATCGTCACGGCGGACTGGATCGAACGGCTGCTCTTTTTCGCCGCCGAGCCCGACATTGGCGCGGTGGGCGCGAAGCTTCTCTATCCGAACGGCCGCGTCCAGCATGCCGGCGTGCTGCTCGGCATGGGCGGCGTCGCCGGACATTTCGGCGCAGGCCTTAGCGCTGACGCTTCAGGCTGGCTCAGGCGCAATCTCCTGCCGCATGAGGTCTCGGCGGTCACCGGCGCCTGCCTGATGGTCGAACGAAAGAAGTTCGACGCCGTCGCCGGCTTCGACGAAGCGGAGCTCCCGGTCGAATTGAACGACGTCGATCTCTGCCTGCGCCTCGCGGCGCGCGGCTGGCGCGCCATCTGCGACGCGCAGGCGACGCTTATCCATCATCAGTCGGCGAGCCGGGGCGGCGGCGCCCTTCGCCTGCAGCGCGTTTATGAAAAGGAGCGGCGGACCTTTTGCGAGCGGTGGCGCGCCGTCATCCGCGACGACCCTTATTTCCACCCCGGACTCTCGCTTTACGCCAATGAAGAAAGACTGCCCTAGTTGTTTAATCAAAAACGCGGATGGTTCGAGGGGCGGCGGAGGCGGCGACGGCTTGCGTCGACGGCGGGGGAGCCTTATTTTGCGTCGCGCAAACACTCTCGCCTCGTCCGGGAGGGCACGGCGACGGACGAGCGCCGCGGCGACCCGAATGGATACGCTTACGCCGCTTCGCGCCATCGGGCGCCTTTGAAAAGTCAGCGATCAAGAGGCAGATGAGCAGGCAGCAGGCGTCCAAACCGCCAAGATTGGCCGAAGTCCTCGCGGTCGCGCGCCAGAACGTCGCCGCGCGCCTCGCGCCGATTCGATCGGCGTCGAAGGGATTGCTCAATCTCGCCCCGCAGGCCGACGACAGCATTGTCGGACGCCTGCCCGCGCTGATCCGCGACGGCGTCGAGACCGCGGGAGAAAAGCTTTCCGCCGTCGGCGTGGGCGGCGGGCGACTGGGACGAAGCTTTATCATCGTCGTCGCGCTCCCGACCCTTCTCTTCTGGCTTTACGCCTTTTTCTGGCAGTCCGAACGCTATGTGGCCGAGATGCGCCTCACCGTCCGCGCCGCGCAGCAGGAGAAGAAATCCATGTCCGACGCCGCCTCCATGATCGGCAAGATGATGGGCGGGGGCGGAGGCGGCAATTCGGCGACGCAGGACGCCTTCATGGTGCTCAATTACGTCAAGAGCCGCGCCATTGTCGCGGACCTTGGCGGGCGTCCCTATATGGAAAAGAAATTCGCGCGTCCCAGAGTCGACTATTTCTCACGGCTCGACGTCGGCGCCAATCTCGAAGACCTGTGGAAATATTGGTTGGGCCATGTGTCGGCGAGCGTCGACACCATGTCGGGGATATTGACGACGCGGGTTGACGCCTTCGAGCCCCAGGACGCGCTCGATATGGCCAAGGACATCGTTCGACTCTCCGAAGACCTCGTCAACAAGATCACTCTACGCAATCGCCGCGACGCGCTGAGCCGCGCCGAATTGGAGGTCAATCTATCCCGACAGAAACTCGCGGACGCGCGCGAGAAAACGCTGCAGTTTCGCAACAAGAACGTTCTGATCGATCCGGGCTCGCGGGCCACGAGCCTGGGCGAATTGATCGGCAGGCTCACGCAGGAGCGGATCGACATCGTCAACGCGCTCTCCACTTTCTCATCCTCGCTCTCGGGCGACGCGCCGAGTCAGCGCATCCAGCGCAATCGCCTTGCGGCGATCGATCAACAGATCGCCGATCTCAAGAAAAAACTCGCCGACGCGCAAGGCGACGACACGGTCTCGGCGCAGATCGCAACCTATGAGCGATTGAAGCTCGACGAGCAATTCGCCGAAAGGCTTTATATGATCGCGCAAACCTCCTATCAGCACGCGCGCCAGGAGCTCGAGAAGCAGCAGCTCTACCTCATCACCGTCGTTCATCCGTCGCTGCCGGAGTCGGCGACGTATCCCAAGGTCGCGGCCAATACGATGCTGGTGTTTTTCGGGCTGCTCGTCGCTTGGGCGGTCGTCTCCTTGCTCGTCGCGAGCATCGAGGACCACATCGTCACATAGTCTGGGTGTCGCGCGTCACGGCGTCGGCGTCGTGGGAAAGAGCGATCCCGATCGACTCCTCCGCGAAGGAATAGAGCGCGAGATCGTCCTCGAGCAGGTCGGTGACGAGGCTGATGCGCGACAATCTGTCGGCGAGCGCGCCGATCGAGGGATGGACGACGGGCTCGTAGTCGTCGGTGAGATCGTGACCGAGTAGGCCCGCGAGCAGCGCCTTAAAATCGCTAAAGCGGCTGCGCACGCCGACAAGATCCATGGAAGAGAGATTTTCCAGGGCGGCGGAGACGCGGCCGCGATTGAGAGTCTCGCCGGGAATGCAGCCGAACATCTTCGTCATCGGGCTGGTCAGCGCCTCGCGCTCTTCTTCGGTGAGGAGACGGAATTTCGCAAGCAGGCCCTTCTGGTCGTCGAGCGGAAGGTCGCGCGCGAAACCGGTGAGCGTCGTCAGCCCTGTGAAGAGCTGCGGCAACATATGCGAGGCGTCGGATTTCTGGATGAGATTGAGAAGGATGAGGCGCTGCGCCAGCTCCTCGAACGGATCGCCGAGCAGCGCCGCCGTCTTGAAGCCGGCGTTGCTAAGAAAATGCGAATAACGCGGGAAGCTCGAACGACCCGACATGAAGATCGACTTGTTGAAGCCATTATTGATGAGAACGAGCATCGTCTCGAAACCGTAACGCTCAGTCGAGGGATAGGTGAGCGTGAACAGGCTCTTCGCGCGCCGCGTCAATTTCTCGATGGGGCGAATGGAGCTGTCGAAGAAAAAGAATTTGCGTTCGAGGTGCCGCCCTTTTTGAAAGCGGCGGTAAATGAGAATGCCGCTGTCGGCCTCCAGCAGCTCGATGTCCTCGATTTTTTCGAGCCCCGCGACGACCGCGTCGTTGACGATAAAACCGACGAGCCCCGTGCTATGAACGCCCAGATCGCGCACGTCCGGACGCTCGACCGTCGCGGAGATTTCAATATCGTCCTCGCCGGGCCTGCGCACGAGGATTTTCGGAACCGCGGAGGGATTGTCCGGGGCCAACCAGCCGCGAATCGAGGCGCCATCGTCAATGTCAATGCTGAAAAACACTCGGCTATACCCTCTGCACGAGCCCGCGCCGCCAAAACGCATTCATTGAATGGGATCTATTTTCGCGGACTAACGCATTTTCTGCGCCGAGCCGCGCGCTCTCATTCAGCCTGCCAGCGCTCTCATTTGGCGGGTCATCTTGCCATGTGATCCCGCACGAAGAAAGCGAGCGCAATGAGCGCCAGCCAGCCGATCGTCGCCGGGACGACGATGATCGCCCATTCCCGCCAGCGGCGCGGATAGGTGGATTTCTCGGCGAGAGTCGGATGCAGGAAGGGAACGAGATAGGCGCGCTGCGTTTCCAGATCGACGCGGGCGCTCTCCAAAGCCGTCGCCGCGAGCCCATATCTTTGTTGCGCGAAATCGAGCTCGATCTGATGCCGCGACAGCACGCCGGCGCGTCGCGCCAAGGAGTCGGCGCCCTTATCGCCGCTCGCGATCATCGCCGAATATTCCTCGATCTGGCTCTTAAGGCTCTGCACCCGGGCGGCAAGCACGCGCCCCTGCGGCGAGTCGAGCGTATCGGAGTCGCCCTGCAAGGCAAGATCTTCCTGCGCCTGGGAGAGCTCCATGCGGAGCGCGGTGATAATCTTGTTGATGCCCTCGGCGGCGGCGGGCGCGTCGATCACCCCTTCGGCGTTGCGGGCGTCCCGCATTGCCGCCGTCGCCGTCTTCAATTGATCTTCGGCGCGCGTCAGCTCAACGCGCGCCCGCGCCAGTGCGTCGCGCCGCGAGCGCGTCGACAGTTCGTTGACGAGCTGTTCGGAGAGTTCGATCACATTGCGCGCAATGGTAAGCGAATCCTCGGGCGTGAAGGCGTGCACATTCACATAGATGATGCCCGATGCGAGGTCGACGCCGGCGTCGACCCGCCGCTTCCAATATTTTTCGAGGTTCTCGATAGGGTCATCGGCGTCGAAGCGGGAGAAATAGTCGATCTCCGGCCGCGAAAACATGGCGCGCAGCCCGATTTTCCTGTCGAGCGCCTCGACCGCCGAACGGCTGAGGATAAAATTGACCAGCACCTGCGTATCTTGCATCTGCTGGCCGCCTTGCGACCCTCCGCCGCTCAAGAGGTCGAGCGTGGAGGCTTCGCCCGTGCGCAGGGAGAATTTCGTTTCCGTCGCATATTGCTTGCTGGCGATCAGGCCCCAATAGACCGAAGCGACCAGAAGCGGCGCGATGACGAAAGCGGCGAAACTCGCAAATACGCCAAGCCGAAAGACGCGGTCGCCGCGGCGCGCCTTAAATCCGCCGCCGCCGGAAATGATGCTCGCGGGCGCGCGGGATTTATTGGCGGCGCGGCGCAGAGCGCGCGAAATCGACTGCGCCTTGAGGTCGGCCTCCTCGGCGCTCAAGGGGAGAGAACGCGGCTGCGCGACGGCGATCGAAATGTGCGGCTGGCGCGATTCGACGGTGTCAGGCATTGAGCTTCTTATAGAGTTCCACGGCGTCGTCGAGATTGTTGAAAATATGCATCTGGCCGCCGGCGAGCACGATGCCCCGGTCGCAATATGCCCTAATTGTGTCCATGGAGTGCGACACGACGATCACATCGGCGTTCTGCCTGCGCTTACGGAATTCCTCCTTGCAGCGAGCCCCAAATTTAGCATCGCCCACGGCCATCACCTCGTCAATGAGATAGCAGTCGAACTGGATCGACAGCGACAGGCCGAAGGCGAAACGCGCCCCCATGCCCGAGGAATAAGTGCGGATGGGCGCGTCCATATAGGCGCCGATTTCGGCGAAATCCTCGACGAAATGGATTACCCGGCGCGGGTCCTGCCCATAGATGCGCGCGACGAATTTGCAGTTCTCGCGGCCGGTGAGGCCCGGGTGCAGCCCGCCGGTGAAGCCGAGCGGCCAGGAGACGCGGACCGAGCGTCGAATCCGGCCGCTGTTGGGCATCTCGGTGCCGGAGAGGAGGCGTATCAGCGTCGATTTCCCGGCGCCATTGATGCCGAGAACGCCATAGCTGCGGCCCGCCGCAAAATCGACGCTGACATGGTCGAGCACGATCTTGCGATGGCCGTGCGAACGATAATATTTGAAAACATTCTCGAGCTTGATCATGGCCGCTATCGTGGCTTCCGCCGCCGTTTCAACCTGTCCTGCCGATATTATTACGCCGGATTTCGGGCTAAGTCATGGCTGCCGCCCATCCCCCGCCCCTACCCGCGAACTCGAATAGAAGGCCATCATGACGGATCGCAAAGGCGAAACGACGGCGCAATGGGCGCGCCGCCATCTACGTAACGGCTACGTCATCTTGACGCGGCGCGGCCTCGTAGCGCTCTATGGCGCGGCGGTGCGGGAACTGGCGAAACTCATTGACGCGCCGGTCGGCGTCTTTCTCGCGCCGCGCGACCTTTTCCGAGACGGGCCGCGCTTCCTGCGCGAACAGGGGCTGCGCGCGACATGCGGCGCCTTGCTGCGGCAAATCGCGGCGCAATACGACCCGCCGCTGGGACGCCGCCGCAATCCGGTCAACGATCCGCTGCGCAAGGGGGCGATCAGCTACTATTACACATATGAATTGACCAAGCCGGACGGCGTCGTCCCCTCGCGCCGGCCGGTCAATGAAATGGACTTCGCGCTCGAAGTTCCCTTCGCCTATGAAGCCGGCCCCGCATGCGAACGGCGGATCGCGGCGATCGTCCACGCCTTCTATCCGGACGTCCTGCCGCTCCTCCTTGAAAAACTGCGGAACGTCCCTGGCGCCGTCGACCTCTTCATATCGACGGACACGCAGGAGAAACGCCGCGCCATCGAAGAAATTTGCGCGGCATGGGGCAAGGGCAAGGTCGAGACGCGCGTCTTCCCCAACCGCGGTCGCGACATAGCGGCGAAATTTTTCGGATTCCGCGACGTCTACGCCGATTATGACCTCTTCGTTCATCTCCACACCAAACGCTCGCTGCATGGCGGGGCGGCGCTGGCGCGCTGGCTGGACTATTTGCTCGACACGCTTCTTGGCTCCGAGCCCGTCGTCAATTCGATCCTCTCGCTCTTCGACGATCCCATGCTTGGAATCGTCTTTCCTCAGCATCTTTTCGAACTGCGCGGCATTTTGAACTGGGGCTACGACTACGATCTCGCGCGCACGCTTTTGAAGCGAATGAATATTGAGATCGACAAGAATCTCACGCTCGAATTTCCGTCCGGCTCGATGTTCTGGGGCCGCTGCGCGGCGATCCGGCCGCTTATCGACCTCAACCTCGATTTCGACGATTTTCCCGAGGAAAGCGGGCAGGTCGACGGCACGCTCGCCCATGCGATCGAACGCTCACTGCTGATGATCGCGGAATCGCAGGGCTTCGAATGGCTCAAGGTCGCGCGGTGCGATCTCTACCCCATGGGACAGACGCTTCTGCCCGTGCGGCGCGCGGAGGACGTCGCCGATCATCGGCTGAAGGTCTTTCAGCCCGCTCTCGCGCGCGTCGACTCGTTTTTCCACCCTTATGAAGCGCCGGTCGTCGAGACCCTGCCGCTGCTCTCCTATCCCTCGCGCAATCCGCGCCCGCGACTGACTCTGCTGACCCCAACCGTCAATCCGCAGCAGACCTTTGGCGGCGTGGCGACGGCGTTGAAGCTTTATGAAACGCTTTTCGACGAAATCGGCGACGATTTCGACAAGCGCATCGTCGTGACGGACGCCGATATCGAAACGCGGGCCTATGCGGCGCTTCCGGGCTATAAGCCTGTCCCCTATGCGGCGAGCCACGACGGCGAGAGGGCCGTCATCGTCGACGCCTATGAGCGCGAAGGCGGCCGGCTGGATCTGCGCGCCGACGACCTGTTTTTGGCGACGGCCTGGTGGACCGCGGAATTCGCGCGCGCGCTGGAACAGGACCGCGCGCGCTATTTCGGCGGCGCGCGGCCCTTCATCTATCTCATTCAAGACGACGAGCCGAATTTCTACGGGCGCGGCTCGAAATCCTGCCTCGCGGAAGCGACCTATCTTCACGGCGAGCAAACGATCGCGATTCTCAATTCCGAGGAGCTTTTCTCGGCGATGACGGCGAAATATTCTTTTCGCGAAGCCTACTGCGTCCCCTATGCGCTCAATGAGCGCATTTCCCGGCTCTTGGCGAGCGTTCCGCGCGAAGCCGTCATTCTGGTGTACGGGCGCCACACGGTCGCGCGCAACGCTTTCGAACTCATTTGCGCGGCGCTCTTCATATGGCAGCAGCGCGATCCCATTCGCGCCAGCCGCTGGCGGATCGTGTTTCTTGGTGAGGAATTTCCCCGGACCTTGCTCTATCCGCTGCAAAACGCGACGGTCGGCGGCAAGGCGACCCTCGAAGACTACGCCAATCATCTCAATCGCGCGCTCGTCGGCCTGTCGCTGATGATTTCGCCGCATCCAAGCTATCCGCCGCTCGAAATGGCCGAGGCCGGCCTTGCGACGATCGCCAACGCATTTCCCGGCAAGGATCTGCGTCGCCGCTTCGACAATATCGTTTCACCGACTCGTCTCGATCCCGCTTCGCTCGCCGACGCGGTCGAGGAAACGGTGGCGCGCATGGAGCCCTATGTCGGCGCCATCATCCCCCGTAAGACTCCCTCGGCGCCCCCCCAAGATGGCGCTCTCTTCGATCCGAAGGCCTTCGCAGGAAAACTGCGAGAGGCGGCGCTTCCCTAAGACGGCTCGCTATTCGCCTTGATCCGCCTCTTCGAGAACTTGCGCGATATATTGGCCATAGCCGCTGTTTTCGAGTTTCGAGAACGCCTGGCGCGCCAGCGCCGCGTCGATCCACCCGGCGCGAAAGGCGATCTCTTCGAGACAGGCGACGCGCTGCCCCTGTCGCCGCTCGATGGCGCGCACATATTCGCCCGCTTCGATCAGCGATTCGGGCGTCCCCGTGTCGAGCCACGCGAAGCCGCGGCCGAGCCGGATGACCTGAAGCTCGCCGAGATCGAGATAGATACGGTTGAGATCGGTGATCTCCAATTCGCCGCGCGCCGACGGCTTCAATTGCGCCGCGAATTGCGGCGCGCGCTGGTCATAGAAATAAAGGCCCGTCACCGCCCAGTTCGAGCGGGGCCGCGCCGGCTTCTCCTCGATCGACACCGCCCGGCCGGCGGCGTCGAAGTCGACGACGCCGTAACGTTCGGGATCGCGCACATGATAGGCGAAGATCGTCGCGGCGCTTTTCCCGGACTGGCTCAGCGCCTCGGGCAGGCCGTGCCCGTAGAAAATATTATCGCCGAGGATGAGCACCGAGGCGCTTCCCTCGACGAATGCGGCGCCGATGACATAGGCCTGCGCCAGCCCCTCGGGCTTCGGCTGCACGGCGTAGGAAAGCGCAATGCCCCATTGGGCGCCGCTTCCAAGCAGCCGTTTGAAGGAAAAGAGATCCTCCGGCGTCGTGATGATCAGAATTTCGCGCACGCCCGCGAGCATCAGCGTGCTCAGCGGATAATAGATCATCGGCTTGTCATAGACGGGGAGAAGCTGCTTCGAGACGACAAGCGTCATCGGATGCAGTCTCGTGCCGCTTCCGCCGGCGAGAATGATGCCGCGCATGAAAAATCCTATTTCGCTTCGATGAGTCGACCAACGCAAGAGTCGAGAGAGTCGCGCCATGGCGGCAGCGCGATCCTGTAATGGGCTTTGAGCTTGGCGTTGTCGAGGCGCGAATTCGCCGGGCGCCGCGCCGGCGTTGGATAATCGCTCGTCGCGATGCGCCTGACCCGCACGGGCTTGCGGCCGCGCGCCGCGGCGGCGGCGAAAATCGCTTCCGCCATATCCGCCCAACTTGCTTCGCCCTCTCCGGTCATATGGAAAACTCCGCGCAAGCCGGGATTTGGATCGCCGACCAATCTTTGGGCGATCGCGAGCAGCGCGTCGGCGATGTCGAGGGCGTTCGTCGGATTGCCGAGTTGATCGGCGACGACGCCGACCTCGTCGCGGTCTTCGCCAAGGCGCAGCATCGTCTTCACGAAATTCGCCCCGAAAGGACTGTAGACCCAGGCGGTGCGCAGAATGACGCTATTGGCGCAGCGCGCTGCGATCTGTTTCTCCCCTTCGAGTTTCGAGCGCCCATAGGCGCCGGCCGGCCCGGTCTCGTCCTCTTCGCGATAGGGTCTTTGCAGCGTTCCGTCGAAGACATAGTCGGTCGAAAGATGCAGCAGCGGCACGCCAAGTTCGGCGGCCGTCTCGGCGACGAAGCCCGCGCCTGCGCCATTGATGCGCATCGCCACGTCCGGCTCGCTCTCGGCCTTGTCCACCTGCGTATAGGCGGCGGCGTTGACGATGGCGTCGCAGCGCACGCTGCGCAGCGAGGCGAGCACCGCGTCGCGCGAGGCGAGATCGAAACGGGGACGCCCGAGCGCCAGCATCTCGACGCCCTTGGGCGCGCGCTCGATCAGCGCGCTGACAACCTGGCCGGTGAGGCCCGTAACGGCGATGCGTTTCAATTCGCCCACTAAGGAAAGGCCTCCTCTAGATCGCGCAGCCGCGGCCAGGCGCGATCCCTGTCCGACAATAGCGCGTTCTGCGCCCCCACGGTCCAGGCGACGCCGATATCGGGATCGTCCCAGATCACGCCGCGATCATGCTGCGGCGAATAGAAATTCGTGACCTTGTAGATCACTTCCGTGTCCGGTTCGAGCGTGACGAAGCCATGCGCGAAGCCGATCGGAATGAAAAGCTGGCGCCAGTTCTCCTTCGACAGCTCCACCGCGACATGCCGCCCGAATGTCGGCGAGGCGCGGCGCAGATCGACGGCGACGTCGAGAATGGCGCCATTCGTCACGCGAACGAGCTTGTCCTGCGCGAAGGGCGCGATCTGGAAATGCAGGCCGCGCACCGTGCCGGCGTCGCGCGAGAACGAATGATTGTCTTGAACGAATTGATAGTGAAGTCCCGCCTTTGCCCAGGTCTGGGCATTGTGCGTCTCGCTAAAAAAGCCGCGCGCGTCGCCGAATTTCTTCGGCGTGACAAGTTTCAGTCCCGGTAGTTCAAGATCTTCGAACAAGCGTCATGCTCCGTTCTCTAATATTTTCCGCCGAAAGGACCGCCGGTTCGGCGGAGAAAATGCGTCAGTGCAAGTCAATAGAGCCCTCAAGCGGCGGCGCCGCGCGCCGCGACGACGCCGAGCCTTTCGCCGCGATAGGCGCCCGAACGGATCGCGCGCCACCAGTCGGGATTATCGAGATACCAGCGCACCGTCTTGGCGAGGCCGCTCTCGAAGCGCTCCAGGGGGCGCCAGCCGAGTTCGCGTTCAATCTTCGAGGCGTCGATGGCGTAGCGCAGATCGTGGCCGGGCCGATCCTCCACGAAAGCGATAAGATCGCGATGGCCCCCGGCGCGCCGCGGACGAAATTCGTCCATCAGATCGCAAATCGCCTCCACCACGTCGATGTTGCGCCATTCGTTGCGGCCGCCGACATTATAGGTCTCGCCGACCGCGCCCCGGCGCGCCACCAGCGTCAGCGCCGCGGCGTGATCCTCGACGTAAAGCCAGTCGCGAATATTCTCGCCGCGCCCATAGACCGGAAGCGGCTTCTCTTCCACGGCGTTGATGATCGTGAGCGGGATGAGCTTTTCGGGAAATTGGCAGGGGCCGTAATTGTTCGAGCAATTGGTGACGATGGTCGGCAGGCCGTAGGTGTGGCGCCAGGCGCGCACGAGATGGTCGGAGCCGGCCTTGGAGGCGGAATAGGGCGAATTCGGCGCATAGGAGGTCTCCTCGGTGAAGAGCCCTGTTTCGCCGAGCGCGCCGAACACTTCGTCGGTCGAAATATGCAGGAAGCGAAAGGCGCGCGCGCGGTCCTCGTCCAGCCCGCGCCAATAGTCGAGCGCCGCCTCCAGCATCGCAAAGGTGCCGACGAGATTGGTTTCGATGAAGGCGGCGGGACCGTCGATCGAGCGGTCGACATGGCTCTCCGCCGCAAGATGCATGACGACGTCGGGCTCGAAAGCGGCGAAGGCGCGGGCGACCGCGGGACGATCGCAAATATCCGCCTGTTCGAAGGAGAAACGTGGATCGCCCGCGACGGCGCGCAGGGAGGCGAGATTTCCGGCGTAGGTCAGCTTGTCGAGGACGAGAAGGTGGTCGGCGCCCTCGCTGATGAGCGCGCGCGCGACTGCCGAGCCGATGAATCCGGCGCCGCCGGTGATCAATATTTTCACCAAAACCTCTTGTGAACTGACTGATCCGATTTGAACGAGGCGCGCCTATAAATTACGCGCGAAATGCGGCGGGGCGGCGGCGCCCGCTCTTCGTCGCCCGCCAATGCGGCCCCCGCGCGGCCATCTTGCAGCTTTTTTTCCGCCTCGCAAATTACGGAGCCGTCGCGGCTTGCGCCAGATTGCGCGACCCGCGGCGACCCGGCTATTCTCGCGCCTTCCATACCTTCCGCATGGCGGCGGCGGCCATGCCTCACGCTAGAGCGCGCTGCGAAAAAGTGGAATCCGGTTTTTCGCCTCAAGCGCGCTCTAAACTTTTGGAATCGGTCACGCTATCCGCATTTGGGCGCTTCCGCCCGAATGCGGCGTGATCTGGGGCGCAGCCGTCAATGTGGCGAGAGCAGTTCGACTATTTCTGGGACGGCCGGCGACGGCTCGCCATCGGCTGGTTCGACGGCGTCGAACGCGCCCCCGCGAACGCGGCGCGCCCTGAACTCACCGTCGTGTCGGCGCGGGACGAGGATTTCTCCCTCGCCCCGACGCTCATCGACGTGATCGACGCGCCGCGCTGGCGCGCGCGCATCCTCCTCCTCGATCTTCCCGCCGACCATCGCTTCCTGCGCTTGACCGCCGCCGACGGCGCCGAGCTCGCGCTGGCGCTCGGAGCCGAGCGGGAGGCTGCGCAAGAGCGAGCGCAAGCCGGGGACTGGCGTCTGGCGATGACATTGCTGCCCGACGCCGGCGGCGTCGAGCCGGTCGCATTCCGCCTCGCGGCCTTTCCCGCGCGCGGCGACGTCGAGCGGCTTTCGCGCGAGCAGACGGCGGGGGCGGGGGCGCGGCTCGTCTG
>NZ_JAZHYN010000062.1:0-16616 GCF_036576025.1 Methylocystis borbori
ATATGTCCGTCGGCAGATCCCCCTCGCCCGCCGCCGAGCCGCAGGACGCCTTCCCGCTGCCCCCAGACGTCCCGCACCCCTTGTGCTCCGCGATCTTCTCCATAATCCCGGCAAGAGCCTCAGTCGTCCCTTCGCTCCCACCCGTCGCGCCTATCGAATCCATGGCTTGGGCCCTCTCGCCGCTTGGCCTTGACGTTGCGAATAGCTGCGTCTCCCTTGTAAACAAAGGCCGCGAGCCATGTGTTTGAGGAGATATGGCAACAAGCATGCCAGCGAGCGCCCGCAATCAATTTGGAGCCGCTCTAAGAGGGAATACAAACAAATGGCGCGATCTGGGGGGAAGGAGCAATGTTCGGAACCAGACACTAGGATCAGACACTGTGAAAGGAATGATTCCCATCATTGATATTTCATTGCTAATTCGCCGCAGCGCTTCGTTAATTCACATCTGATAAATGCTAAATTGCCGCCAAAGAATAGCCCCTCCGCCTAGGACGGAGGGGCAAGCCGCCATTTCTCTCAAGCGATAAAAGCTGCGAATTCGCGTCAACGCCGCGAAAGGGCGCCTGAACGAATTACGCCGAGCCCATCAGGATTTCCACCGCGCGCGCCAAAGGCGTCGCGATCGGCGTGATGCCCTGAACCGTCAGGAATTTCAGTTCGTTCTTGGTCAACGCATCCGGCGCGATCACCGCATAATGCGTCGTCGCCGACCGCTTCATGATCTGACGCGCATAAGTGCGCAATAATTGATCGTGAAAGCGGCATCCGATGAACAGAAAGCTTCTCTCGGCGCGCCTGTTCTTGACCGCATCCGGCAGAGGCGTCTGAATGTCGATTTCCGTCAGCACCTCGACATAATCCGCGTCCGAAATCAGATAGTTTTTCGCTGGCGCGACGCTGCCATGCGGCTTGTAGAGGATTGTCGCCCAGGACTCCGCCGCCTCGCGAGAGGATTCGGCCCCGGCCGGATCATAGAAACGATACCAGCGGTCTTCCCCAATGCCGGCCCGCGTGATCCCCTGAATCTCGCCCCAATCCTTGCGATCCGACAGGGCCGCCCGCATCGTCGCGTCATACCAGCTGTCGATGATCATCGGCAGCCCAAGCGACGCGAGATAGAGATGAAAGGGCGTCGGCTTGATCTCATTCGCGAAGGCTTCGGACATCAGCGCCGACACCGTGGAGCGGTGCTTCATGCTTTCGATATGCTGCGCGCTCGCCCAGGCGTTGCCCTTGGCGCGCTTTGGCAGCGCCACCTTGGTCGCAAAAAAAGCGGCGAGCGCCTCGGGCGTCATCGGCACATCAGTCGCGACGGACTCCGTCAGGCTGGGGCCGAGGTAGGGAATGACCTTGCCGGTCCGCAGCTGCGTCGCGACGTCGCCGAGCAGCTTCTCCGCCGCGGCGCCTTCGATGATGTGATGACCGACAAAAGGCGCGTTCATTAGCCCTACTCCTCTTCGCCCCGCTTACGCGCGTTGATCGTCACGGGCAGCGTCGTGCCTTCGCTCATCTCCGGCAGGTCGAGCACCCAACCATTCGCGATCTTGATCCAGCCTCCCCACAATCCTTCGTGTTCGCTCTCGACGATAGGCTCCTCAAGATCCTTTTTCGGCACGTAAATCGACAGTCCGGTCTCGGGAGATCGGCGGATCATTATTTTCATTTGGTTTGCTCCTCGGTCCGGATATCGGGCCTCTATATTTTAACTCGCCGCGCCCATGCGCGCCTCAGAATCGCGCGACGCCAAGGATATTTCCCTCAGCTTATGAACGATGCCCGGCAAGATCTCCAGGACTCTATCCACATCCTCGGCGGTGTTTTCGCGCGAGAAGGAGAAACGAACGGCGCCGCGCAACGCTTCCGGCGGCAGATTCATCGCCTGCAACACGTGAGAAGGCTCCGTCGATCCCGCCGTGCAGGCGGAGCCGGTGGAGGCGGCGACGCCAGCCCGGTCAAGATGGCCGAGAATGGCTTCTCCTTCAATGTCGAAAAAGGCGATATTCGACGTATTGCATAAGCGGTTCGGGGCATCGCCGGAAACGCGGCAATGTCCGATGTCGCGCAGCACGCTGCTTTCCAGCCGGTCGCGAAGCGCGCGTATATGCGCCTCGTCTTCCGCCAGCCGCGCCAACGCCAGTTCGGCCGCCGCTCCCAATCCGATGATGCCGGGAACGTTCTCCGTTCCCCCGCGCCGCGCCCGCTCCTGATGGCCGCCGCGGATGAACGGGCTGAACTTCGTGCCCTTGCGCACGTAAAGCGCGCCGATGCCCTTGGGACCATGCAGCTTATGCCCCGAGAGGGACAAGAGATCGATTTGGGTCGATTTAAGATCGATCGGCGTCTTGCCTACGGCCTGCACGGCGTCGGTATGGAACAGGGCGCCCGCCTCATGGGCATAACCCGCAAGCTCCGCCACCGGAAACAGCGTTCCCGTCTCATTATTCGCCCACATGACGGAAACGATCGCCGTTTTCGGGCCTAAGGCGGCGCGATAGGCGTCGATGTTGATCCGGCCATGTTCGTCGACGCCGATAAAATGCGTCTTAACGCCGCGCTTCTCCTGAAGATATTCGACAAGAGACAGGATCGCCGGATGTTCGACGCGGGTGGTGACGATTTCGTCGCGACCTTCGCGCGCGTCGAGCGCGGCCAGAATCGCGGTATTGTCGGCTTCGGTGCCGCCGGAGGTGAAGACAATCTCATGGTCATGCGCCGCGCCCAAAAGCGCCTGCACGTTTCGCCTTGCCGCCCTGACCGCTCCGGCGACCTCGACGCCAAACAGATGCGACGACGAGGCGTTTCCGAATTCATCCGTGAGGTAGGGCAACATTTTCGCAACGACCGTCTCGTCGACGCGCGTCGTCGCATTGTTGTCGAGATAAACCCTCCTCACTATCGGCCCCTTTTAATGTCGCGACGGAGCGCCCGCGACAGGAACCAGCCGCACGAACTCGCCGAGCTTTTCGATCAGCTTCGCCTGTATGCCCTCGAGAGTGGCGCTGCTCAGTTTGCACAACACGCACGCGCCGGTCAGCTTGACATGAATCTTATTGCCGCAGACTTCGACAAGTTCGCAATCGCCGCCGTCGCGGCGCAGATTCGGCCGGATCTCGTCAATCACGTCTCTAATGATCTGCATTCGGGCGTCTGGAGAAGCCACCGCCACCTCTTGCGTATCCTGCATTATTATGCCGCCTTTTCCGTTGTGCTGGATTGACTTTATGAAGCTCGAACGTCGACCGGGATCACCCGAAGGATTTTCCGCAAGAACAGCTCGACTGAGCATTCGGATTGTCGAAGGTGAACCCGGAGCCCTGGATCGCGACGACGTAATCGATCGTCGTGCCCGCCAGCAATTCGTGGCTGCTATTGTCGATGAACACCTTGACGCCGCCGCGCTCGACGACCGTGTCATCGGGGCTCGCTTCCTTAACGAGGCCCATTTTATATTGGTAGCCCGCGCAACCGCCCGCCTCGACCATGATGCGCAGTCCGTCAACCGGCTCGGAAGAGCCGGTAATGGCGCTTTGCACGGCGTTTAACGCGCTGTCTGTGATATGTATCATGTCGCCCTTCCGTCGTCCGAACGCGTCACGACAGGTAAAAGCAAATCATGTGCCGTCAGCGACAGACCCGCTTTCCCCGGCTTTGGGCCCGCGGGCGGGCGCGCGGCCTGCAAATCTTGTTACGTTTCTAACAATTCTGCGGCGTGCGGCGCGGCCATCCCTCTCGGATTTGAGCGGGAGCGTAACAAGTTGACGCCCGCCGCCGAGACAGGCGATACGTCCATCGCGGCGAATTTTTTGCATGCGGCGCACCGTCACGAAAGATTGATCGCGCTCAGGTTACGCGGGGTCATAATTTGGAGAACTGGCAATGACGCAAATTGAGAAGACTGCCCTTGCTCGGCTGGAGCGGGAGGGCCGCCTGCTCAACGCGGTTCTGAAAGGCCCGATGACCGAACCGGGCCGATTTGGATTCCGCGGAGACATCGCGCTTAAATTTCAGACGCAGCTCGCGGATGAAAAGAGACCGCCGGACTTCTGCATGGAGCAGGTTTTGACCTATGCAAAGGAAGGCGAACCGACGATCCCCATTCTTGCCGGCTATCTCCATAATTTCGCATATCTCGAAACTGTCGTCGAAGTGATGGGCGATCTGCTGTCGCCGACCGGCGTCTATTTCATGTTCTGCAATAACATCGACCTGCTCGCGAAATATCGGGTCAAGATCGGCGAAATCACCTTCAATATCCTTCCCTGCGACGAGTCCACCGTCTGGAAGGAAATGATGGATCTCAACAGCGTCGACAAAAACGACATCAAGAAGCTCGATACGGCGGGCAAGACGGACTACCTGCTGGACGCGGCGCTGAAATTCAACGACGCCTATGAGGTGATCGCCTATCAGCAGGGCGTGGAGCGCATGGAGCCGGTGAAGAACCGGAACGAAAACCGCCCCGTCTAAACTGGCCGCTCACGAAGCTCCCTCTTCCGGCGCAGTCTCGTCTTCATCTTCGTCTTCTTCCTCGGCTAGCGTGACGCCAACGACGCAAATGTCGTTGTCGATCACCGCCAGGGGAACAGGGATGAGACTGCGCCCCTTGCACGGCCCTTCGAGACACACGCCCGTGCCAAGCTCGAAGATCGCGCCATGCTTTCCGCACATCAAACGTATGCCGTTGGGATCGAAAAACTGATTGCGCTCCCAATCGAGATTGACATTGTCGTGCGGACATCTGTTGACATAGCCGAACACCTGCTTGCCCCAGCGCACGACGACGATGGACCATGGCTTTTCCGCGCCGTTCTCGTCCAAGGTCACTAATTGGAAGCCCCGCGCCTTCTGGCTTGGGATATCGCTCATCGAACAGATCGCATAGACGATCAATTCTTCCGGCGCTTGATCGGCCTGGTCGGACGTCGCCTGCGTCATTCGGTCTTCTCCTGTGTGAACTGGGCGTTTTTCTTTTCCAGCAACATCCGGTTCGCCGACAGCGAAAACTCGCGCCACGCCGCGGCGATATCCTGCATGATGACCTGGAGATAGTCCTTCGATAGATGGTGCTCGCCCGGGAAATTCGATAGCGCGCAGGACGTCCGGTTGAAAGCGACGACATCGTCGATGATCGCCTGCATCAAATCGCCAAACGGCTGCTGTACCGCCGGCGTCAGCGACGCGCGGCCTTTTTCGACGCTCACGGCGGCCATATCGAAAGGCAGACGGTTCACCTCTGTCAGCGCCTCCTGGAAGATATCCTCCATGGCGCCGAGAATGGATATTTGCGTCAGGTTTTCTCTTTGCTGGCTCGCCAATGCGCGATTGAGGCGCCGGCGATAATTCTCGAAGACGACGTCGGATCGCGAATCCACCCAGGCGGCGAATCGCGCCAGGCTCGCTTCATTGAGCGGATAATCCTTATAGGGATCGTCGTCCTCGGCGCGCGACATGCGTCTCTTGGTGTCGATCGCCGACAAGGCGCGTTCGACGCGCCTTGCCGCATCCAGCGCGCCTTCGAGATAGCCGGCGCTCCGGGCGGCGGTTTCCGAACCGCCAAAATAGAGTTTCTTGTCCCAAAGCGATTGACGCAGCATCGGATTGGCGGCGTCGTGGGTTTTATCGTCTTCGCGAAACTCCCGATCCGCGGCGCTGCAGGTATATTTCTCCGCGGCCCAGTCCTGATAATGAATGGCGCCGTGCTCGATATCGCGCCCGAAGACCGCGTTGATCTGGCTATAGAAGAGCATCGGCAAGCCGACCTTGAAGGACTCGCGGAGCTCCGGGCTCAACGCGATAAAGCCGCCAAGCGCAAAAAGTTGCGCCGATATGTCGCAGGAGTCAAAAATTTCGCCAATGGTCGCCTGTTCATGCGTCACAAAGGCCGCGCCAGAGAGATTCTCCCCTCGCCAGAAGGGGCTGGAATATTCGATGACGACCTTCGCCTGCGCCGCCATCCAGGTCTCCGCTCCCTGCAAAGCGTGAGTGGTCGGTTCGTCCAGCGCCGGCGTGAACTGAATCATTTCTCTCGCGAGGCGAGGCGGCAAAGAGAGCACGACATGCTTTGCGGCGATTTCCTTCGTCTCGCCGCCGGCGATGACCGTCACTGCGATATGATCGCCGCAATCGCGCAAAGCCTTTACTTCAGTTTGAAGACATATAGCGGAGCTCGGCAATTGTTTGGCGAGGCCGGCGATCAAAGCGCCGGCGCCGCCATGAATGCGGCGCGCATCTTCATAAAGGCTTTGCCCTTCGATCCGCTCCGCCTTTTTGTCTCCTTCGCGCAAATGCAGGACCGCGCCTTCGTCATATTGCGCAAAATCGACAAGTCCCAATTCTTTGACGAGCTGCGCCACGAGCGGCTGCGTCTTCGGCCAATGCCATGTCGGGCCGAGATCGAAGCCCGATCCATTTGGACCAGGAACCGTGAGTATCCGCCCGCCCAGGCGATCCCTCGCCTCAAGGACGACAATGTCATGGCCTCGACGATACAGCTTGGTCGCCAACGCCAGGCCGCTCAAACCACTTCCGACGATCGCCACGTCATGCATATCTGCTTCACCGCGCTCATTGCTCAATGAGCGTTAGCAATTTATGTGCGAACTCTTCCAGGCTCCCGCATAGGCGACAAACCCCAACGCTGCATGGCACAAAATTTGATCGGAAGAAGCGCAGACTTTGACAAAGGAGACTATGATGAATCTTGCTTCTGCATTCGCCGCCAGCTCAATGGACGAGCTTAAGGAGCTGCTCGCCGGCGGCACTCTGACGGTCTATTCCGTCGCGCGGCCGGCGACCGCCGATATCCCGGTCGACCGAAGCGGGGTTCTCGCTACCTTCACCTTTGCTTCGCCTGCCTTTGGCGCGAGCGTTGACGGCGTGGAAAGCCCTCTCTTCGTCGAAAACACGGTTCCCGCCACCACTGTCGGCACGCCGGGCTTTGCGCGCGCTTGCAAGGCCGACGGGACGGTCGTCGCTGATTTTTCTGCAGGGCCCGGAGATCGCGAGGTCAAATTCGCGGAGGTCTCCTGCTCTGTTGGCGCGCCGGTTCGTGTCGCGCAGTTCAAGTTCAAGCAGGGCGATTGGCCGGAGCGGCCCGACTATTACGAAACCCGCCCGCGCAGCGGCTATCCCCTGCCGGCCACCCCCTAGTCGCCGGTTCGGAAAACTTCCACGCCCGCGTCGAGCCGACGCGCGCGTGCTGATTTACGTACCGGGAGAAGAGGCTTCTATGGCAACGACCTTATCTACGCCGCTGGTCAGCGCGGAATGGCTTGCGAGCAACCTGTCGGAACCCGACGTCAAGATTCTCGACTGCACCTGGCACCATCCCAGCACGAAACTCGATGGCCGCAATCAATATCGCGGCCGGCATCTGCCGGGGTCGGTGCATTTTGACATCGATCATGTCGCCGATCCGACGAGCGATCTGCCGCATATGCTGCCGAACGCTTTGGACTTCGCCAAGAAAGTCGGTCTGCTCGGCGTCGCCGACGGCGACAAGGTTATCGTCTACGACCGGCTTTTCGGCGGCTCGGCCGCCGCGCGCGCCTGGTGGATGTTCAGGGTTTTCGGTTACGACAATGTCGCCTTGCTCGACGGCGGATTCAATACATGGGTCGCGGCCAAATTGCCGACCGAAATGTCCCCGGTGCGTCCGCAGCCGCAGTCGTTCACCGCGACCTACCGGCCGGAGCTGGTGCGCGATTTCGAGCAGATGAAAGGCAACCTCGCAAGCGGCGCCGACCAGGTTGTCGACGCGCGCGGACCCGGCAAATTCGACGGGAGCCAGGAGGATGTTTTCCCCTTCAAGCGGCTTGGGCATATTCCCAACGCCATCAACGTGCCGTGGGGAGATTTGCTCGAGGAGCAATCGGGACTTTTTCTCGGCCCGGAGGCGCTCAAAGCGCGATTTGAAGCGGCGGGCGTCGATCTCGCCAAGCCGATCGTCGCGACCTGCGCGTCAGGGATCAGCTCCTGCGTCCTCGCGCTGGCGCTCTTCATTCTGGGACGTCCGGATGTCGCCGTCTATGACGGATCATGGGCGGAATGGGAGCGGGCCGCGGATCTCCCGGCGGTCGCCGCGTAAAGGGGAAGCAAAGTGGGCGATCTTGACGAAGGGCGTTCGCTTCTCGAGGACGGCGCGGAATATGAACTCTTTTCGGCCGTCGACCGATCGAGCTTTATATTCCGCTATAAATCCGAGAAGATGACCGCCAATCTGACCGGCGACGACGCTGCTCGATTTCGCGGCGACTATGAGGAGCTCAAGGGCAGATTTCCGGAATGGACCGCGGATCAACTGCTCGCACAGCTCTGGGACCAAGGCGGCTATTCCTGGCTCGCCCAAGAGGATCAATGACAATGACCAAAACGCTCGTAAAAACGACCCAGGACGGACGAAAGCTGGAAGTAGTCGGCTTCGGGATTTATCTCGACGGCGAAATCGAAGCCTTCGATCTCACCGAGGTTAAGATGCATCCGCATCGCCGGCAGATATGGACTGTTATGCCGGAGGCGACGCATGTCGCAGGACGCGTCGCCCTCTCGAAAGAGGAAGCGGAAGTCATCACCAAAGCGCTAAAGGAAGCTGAAGCGCAAATGCTCGCCGATCCGGCCGCGATTAAGGAGCGCTTTCGCATCGCGGCGATGTGGAGAGCCCGCGAGCAGGGCATCGAATAGCTGCGGCGACGCAGCTATTCATTTTTAGACTCACGCCAATTCGACCGACACGTCGCCATGCGTCTGGCAATTGGTGGGGCAAACCCTGGCGCAGGCGCCGCAGCCGATGCAGGCGCCGACGTCGTTCATGACCATGATTTTCTTTTCGACTTCATCATCTTCATCGTCGTCGAGCGCGACGAGTTCGCCGTCCTCGTTCAAGCCTTTGAGGGTCATGACCTCTCGTCCGCAGACCTTATAGCAGCGTCCGCAACCGATGCATTTCTCGGCGTCGATATCGAGGAGATAGTCTGGCCGCCATTCGCGCCCGTCGCGCGTCGCCTGTGACTCTGACATCTATTTGCGCTTTCCGTTAAGCGACTTCCAAGGATTTTAGAGTCGCGCGTTTCTGTTCGAGTTCGCTGAAAGCGTCATGCGCCTTTTGCGCGACGCCCATGATGGAAGGCCAGTTGATCGGCAGTTCTTCCGAAAGATCGTGCAGGTCCATTTTGGCCTGCATCGCCTTTGCCGAAAGCTTCTTAATTTCCGCCTTGAGATCGTCTATCTCGCTCATCCCTACCCCTTAGTATTTCGCGACGTCGGGAAATTTTTCGATCATTTCGACGCCTTGCTTGACGTATTTGTCGCCTTCTTCGACGAGCTTGTCGAAATTGTCGAAGCCGAAGCGGTGCACGTCGCGGAGCTGCTTATTGACGACGATAAGCCGGCCGCCAATCAGCACCATACGGCCGAAGCCTTCATGGCTCATCTTCAGCATCGGCGAGATCATCACCTTCGTCGCCTTTTCGATCGAAAGGCAGACGGCGTTAAAGAAGAGCTCCATCCTCCAGATGGTCTCAGGATCCGGATCGCCGATGATCGGCAGCGCGCGACGCGCCTCCTTATCGAGGATATAGGGCTCGAGCAGCTCGAGATCGCTCTTGCCTTCCCATGTTCCATGCGTGTCCTGGGCGCGCCAAACGCCAATCAGCGTTTTCAGGAACGGGGCTGTCTCCGCGCTAGGATTTTTTTCGAGTTCTGCAACTGCTTCAGACATGTCCATTCCTCATTCTTCAAAGTCGAGCGCGCGTTCTTTGCCTTTGCTCAACGCCTTGCGCAGCCATGGCGGCGGCACGCCGCGAAGCACTTCTTCGAGCTTCGCGAGGAGATCGGAAATTTCTTCGGGTTGATTGACTTTCATCGGATGAATGTTGTTCGCCACGACTCGCGCGGCGCCCGAACCGCCGATCGCCGCGACGTAGAGAATCGCGCAATCCTTGATGGCGTCGATCTTGGGCGCGAGCTTGTCTTCGTTTCCGTCTTCCTTGAGATCGCCGTCGAACTCAATCGCCTCGATAAACTCGTGCCCTTCCGGCCCGATTTCATAAATGGCGATATTCTTCGCCCAGCCGAAATGCGCGTCCACGCGCTTGAGGTCCTGGGTTGCGAATGCGACTTTCATGGCCACTCCCTATGGGGCTCGCTCAATGTGAGGCGGCGCCGTGAATCGAGTCCATGCCGTCACGCCATGTCTCTGGCGTCGGCTGATGATTTTCGTCGTGGTCCGCCATAATTAGATTACTGACGTCGAAGACCAGATCGCGTCCGCCGCGATAGCCGACGGTGAGCTGATGCCCGCCGCCGAGACGGTCGAACATCGGGATGCCCAGGCGGAAGAAGGGTATCTTCAGCCGCTCCGCCGCCTGGCGTCCGTGCGAATGCGTGACGAGCAGGTCGCAATTTCGCTCGCGCGCAAATGTTTCCAGATCTTCGAGATCGCCGATCAAAACGTTTTCGGTCGGCAATTTTTCGAGAATGGGAGATTGCGTCGTCGTCACCGCCGCGACGATCTGCGCGCCCATTTCCGTGAGGAAGCTGCCGACGTCATAGAGCAGGTCCGGCTCCGCGCCGATGGCAAGCCGCCGCCCGCCGATATGGAAGTGGCCGTCGAGCATGGCGTCGACCAGCTGGCCGCGCTGACGGCGATATTTCATCGGCGCCGGCCGGCCGCTGATCTCCATCAGGAACGCCATTAATTCGTCATTGGCTTCAAGTCCGCACAGCCGCTCGAAGAGGCGATAGGGAATGTCCGTCTTCTTCTGGAGCGCTTCAGCGGCGGCGCGCATCTGGGCCCCGATGGCGATCGTCCAGCCGGCTTGCCCCATCGTGGCGATTTCTTCGATTCCGACGCCGCCGATCGTGGTCGGCGTGAAATCGTCCGGGATATGTCCGTCCAGCGAGCCGGAGAGATCCGGGAGAAAGGTCGGCTTCAGCCCGAAATCCTCGATAATGGTGCGCAGCTCTTCCAGATCGCCCGGAGTCAGATGGCAGCCAGGCAGGACATTGACGCGCTGCGGGTCCTTGCGTTCGGAGCTTTTCGGCGTTTCGACCAAAACCTCCACCATGCGGGTGACGGTCTTTTCCCAGCCGTCCTGAAAAGCGTCCTTGAAGTCGGGCGTCGAGACATAGACGAGCGGAAGATTCCGGACGATCTCGTGCTTCTCTTTGATCAGCTTGATATAGCCCTCGACGTCATCGCCTTTGGTTTCGGTGACGCCGGTCGAGCAAATGCCGATGATTTCGGGCTTGGTGCGATTATAGATGTTCAGAACCGCCTGCTCGACATTTTCATATCCGCCCAGAACCGTCGCGACCTCGCTCATCGCGGTGGTCTGCATCGGAATGGCTTCCTTGAAATGGCGGGTAAAGAGCACCAGTCCGAATGAAGTGCAGCCCTGCGATCCGTGCAGCAAAGGCATGGCCCCGCGCAATCCCATAAAGGCCAGCGTCCCGCCGATCGGCTGGCTCATCTTGAGCGGATTTACCGAACAGGCTTTCTTGGTCAGCGTGACGGTCGCCATCTAGGGATCACTCCGCTGCGATCGCGTGAGGCGGGGTCGCCTTCTCCGCGAGGATTTCCTCGATGCGGATCGCGCAGGCGCCGCAGCCGCCCGACGCATTGGTATGCTCGCGCACCCCTTCAACCGTCGTCAACGCATGCGCGGCGATTGCGTCTTCGATCACGCCGAGTTCGACGCTCTTGCAGTTGCAAATTTTCTTCGCCCTGCGAACCTGTTCCGCTTTCACCGGATCGGCGGCGAGCGCCGCCGCATCCGCCGCCGCCGCGGCCATCGCGCGCTCCTGCCAATTATTCGCGGGATTTTCCCATGGCGCCGCTCTACGGACCTGCGCCCAGATCGGATTATAAAGCGCCTTGTCGATCTCCTCGACAAGCTTCACCATGCCGACATAGCCCATATAGGCGTGATGCCGTTCCTGGTTGATGTCGAGCCAAGGCATCGACGCCTTCAGCGCGATGAACTGCGAGCGGCCGCCGGACAGCATGATGTCGGCGCGCGCGTCGCGCAGCATCTTATACATCTCGCGGGGCGTCATATCGTCGATCATATGGGCGTCCTGGCCCATGAGTTCTTTGATGCGTTCCTTGTCTTCCTTGGTCGACTTCTTGACCGACGTGCCGACGAGCTCCAGGCCCGCCTCCTGCAGCGCCGCGACGACCGACCAGGATTTGACGCCGCCCGTAATCAGCAGCACCTTTTTCCCCTGGAAGCGCGGCTTGTATTTCGCGATCGCCGCCCAGGCCTTCGACTCTTCGCGCTGGATCAGCGCTTCGGTCCGATCCATCAATTCGGCCGGCGCGCCGCGCTGGATGAGAAGGCTCGCGATCTCGCGAAGCGAGTCGCTCGTATCTTCAATGCCGTAGAAGGACCCTTCGAAGAAGGGAATGCTATAGCGCTCCTCCATCTTGCGCGCGACATTGATCATCGCCTTGGAGCAGACCATCATCGCGGCCTTAGCGCGATGGGAGTAAGCGACTTCCTTATATTTTCCATCGCCGGAAATGCAGGACAGGATGCGAATGCCCAATTCGTCGAGCAGCGGCTTCACCTGCCAAAGCTCGCCGGAGAGATTATATTCGCCGATGATATTGATATCGTAGGGCGTCGTATAATCGGGCTCTTCTGTGCCTATGACATGGGCGAGCAGCGCTTCGCCCGCGAGCTTGTTGCCCAGATTTTTGGGGCCGACGAAGCCGGGAGAATTGATCGGAATGACGGGCTTGCCGAATTTCTCGCGCGCCGCCTTGCATACGGCGTCGATATCGTCGCCGATCATCGCCGGCACGCAGGTCTGATAGACGAAGATCGCCGGCGGATCGTATTTCTCGATGATTTCCTTGATGGATTTATACAGGCGCTTTTCGCCGCCGAACACCACGTCGGTTTCGTTGATGTCGGTCGTGAATCCGGTCCGCCAAATATTCGAGCCAGAGGATTTCGCGCCGCGATTGTCCCACGAGTTTCCTTCGCAGGCGATCGGACCGTGCACGAGATGGGCGACGTCCGTCAGCGGCTGAAGCGCGATCTTGGCGCCGTCGAAAGCGCAGCCGCCGGCGGCGCCTCCTGGTTGAAGCTGCTTGGTGCAGCCCTTCTTTCGCTCGGCCTCTGATTTGTTCGCGTTTTTACCGCAGCCTGGCTCGTTGAAAACGTCCTGGATCGTGGCTTTAACCGAACTCATTGGCCTTACCTCCTCGCACGAGTGGCTGTGCTAGCAAGACAGGGGCCGCTTCCGCCTTTCCTCAAAGAAAGGCGGAAGCGGAAACGCGCATCAACGAATGATGTCGAAGCTGAAGTCGGTCTTCGCCGGGACGATCGTGTTCCGATCGATCTCTTCGAAGATGCGATCGAGAATCCAGACCAGCACGTTCAGGCCGCCCTGATAGCCCCACACCGGATAACGGTGGTGATGGTGGCGATCGAACACCGGGAAGCCGATACGGATCAGCGGCGTGCCCGTGTCGCGCTCCAGATATTTGCCGTAGGTGTTT
Source organism: Methylocystis borbori (assembly GCF_036576025.1). Classification (NCBI taxonomy): domain Bacteria; kingdom Pseudomonadati; phylum Pseudomonadota; class Alphaproteobacteria; order Hyphomicrobiales; family Methylocystaceae; genus Methylocystis; species Methylocystis borbori. Next base: position 13,511 of record NZ_JAZHYN010000062.1, read on the forward strand.
CCGATCAGGAAATCCACCGGCTCCGTGAAGAGCAGCGAACGCATGTGCCACAGATCGCGGCCCGGATAGACCTGGCAGTTCTTTCCGAACGGCGAGCTATCGAACAGCTGCTGCACCTTCTCGGCCCAATGCTTATTGCCGTTCGTCGCAAGCACATGCGTCGGTTCGGCGCCAAGCTCAAGCAGGAAGCCCGCGAGGCCCAGGCAGAGATCCGGATCGCCGTAGATGGCGAACTTCTTGCCGTGGATATGAGCGCTCGAGTCGGCGATGGCGTCGACCAGGCGACCACGCTCGCGAGAAAGCTCCTCGGGAATTTCCTTGCCGGTGATGCGGGAAATCGCCATCAGGAACTTGTCGGTCGCCGAAACGCCAACCGGATGGTTGAAGGCCGCGACCTCGTGCCCATGTGCCGCGATCAACGGCAGCGTCTTTTCGGTGCAATATTCCTGCATCGAGATCGTCGCCTTCGCATGCAGCGCATTGGCCGCCTGCTCCAGCGTCGTTCCGCCGTCATACATGCGGAATTCGCCGTCCGTCGGCGTGTCCCATATGTCGCTATTGTCGGCGAGAATCGTATATTCGACGCCCATCAGGCCGAAGATGCGCTTGATCTCGCGGAGATTCCCGACCGTATAGCCGTCGAAGCCGCCGATGAAGTTGATCGACTCATTCGGCTTGCGCTCGAGCTTTTCCGTGGTGCCGGCCTTGCCGTCCCAGAAATGCTCGAAAATACCCTTCATCACATTGTCGTAGCCGGTGATATGGCTGCCGACGAAGGCGGGCGTATGCGCGAAAGGAACGTCGAATTCCTGCGGAACCGAGCCTTTTTCCTTCGACGTCTTGATGAAGGCGTTCAAGTCGTCGCCGATGACTTCCGCCATGCAGGTCGTCGAGACGGAGATCATCTTCGGCTTATACATGTTGTAGGTGTTGGCGAGGCCGTCGATCATATTGTTGAGGCCGCCGAACACCGCCGCGTCTTCGGTCATCGACGAAGAGACGCAGGAGCTGGGCTCCTTGAAATGGCGCGAGAAATGGCTGCGGTAATAAGCGACGCAGCCCTGCGAGCCATGAACGAAGGGAATCGTGCTCTCGAAACCGACGGCGGCGAAAACCGCGCCGAGCGGCTGACAAGCCTTCGCCGGATTGACCGTCAAGGCCTCGCGGGCGAAGTTCTTCTCCTTGTATTCGGGCGTCTTCGCCCATTCCCGGATGCGCTCCACTTCGGCCGGATCGCGCGGGTTTTCAAACATCTTCTTCTTGTTCGCCAGCATCTGCTGGTACTCGGGACCTCGGAAGAGCTCGAAATGATCGAGCACGTTATCTGCATTCTGTGGCATGTTTGAACCTTTGCGTTCCTGGGTGAACGAACCCGGCGCCGCCGTAGCGGCGCCGGCTTGCTTTATTTACTCGGCCGCCTGGAGAAGCGGCTCGGGCTGACGCTTCCAGGGCGCCTTCGCCATTTTCCAGACCGGCGCATTGATGGCCATGTCCATGTCGCGCGCGAAGATCGCGAAGCCGTCATAGCCATGGTAGGGGCCGGAATAGTCCCACGAGTGCATCTGCCGGAAGGGAACGCCCATTTTCTGGAAGACGTATTTCTCCTTGATGCCCGAACCGACGAGATCCGGCTGGATCTTCTCGACGAATTTCTCGAATTCGTAGCCGGTCACGTCGTCGTAGATCAGGGTGCCGTCCTTGACGTAATGCTGGGCCGTGCGCTGATAGTCGTCGTTGTGGCCGAACTCATAGCCCGTGCCGACGACTTCCATGCCGAGGTCCTCATAGGCGCCGATCACGTGACGCGGACGCAGGCCGCCCACGAACAGCATGACCGTCTTGCCTTCGAGGCGCGGACGATATTTGGCGATCACCGCTTCCATCAGAGGCTGATATTTGGCGATGACGCGCTCGGCGCCTTCCTTGATCTTGTCGTCGAAGTAGCTGGCGATCTTGCGCAGCGACTCGGCGATCTTCGACGGGCCGAAGAAGTTGTATTCGCACCACGGAATCCCGTACTTCTCTTCCATGTGGCGGGAGATGTAGTTCATCGAGCGGTAGCAGTGGAGAACGTTGAGCTTCGCCTTCGGCGTCGCTTCCAGTTCCGCGAGGCTGCCGTCGCCGGACCACTGAGCGATCACGCGCAGGCCCATTTCCTCGAGCAGAATGCGCGAAGACCAGGCGTCGCCGCCGATGTTGTAGTCGCCGATGATCGCGACGTCATAAGGCGTCGGATCGAAGCGCGGGGCCGCATTGGGATCCATCTTGTCGAAGACCCAATCGCGAATGGCGTCGTTGGCGATATGGTGGCCAAGCGACTGCGAAACGCCGCGGAAGCCTTCGCAGCGCACCGGCACGATCGTCTTGCCGTCATATTCCTTCGACTTGTTCTTGGAGACCGCTTCAATGTCGTCGCCGATGAGGCCGATCGGGCACTCGGACTGAACCGTGATGCCGTTGTTGAGCGGGAACAGCTCCTGGATTTCGTCCATGATCTTGGCGAGCTTCTTGTCGCCGCCGAAGACGATGTCCTTCTCCTGGAAGTCCGAGGTGAACTGCATCGTGACGAAGGTGTCGATGCCCGTCGTGCCGATGTAATAGTTGCGGCGCGCGGCCCAGGAATACTGGCCGCAGCCGACCGGACCATGGCTGATATGGATCATGTCCTTGATCGGACCCCACACCACGCCCTTGGAGCCGGCGTAGGCGCAGCCACGGATGGTCATGACGCCGGGAATCGACTTGATGTTCGACTTGACGCCGCAGTCGCTCTTGCCCGCCTCGTGGACGTTGAGATGCTTGGCGCGGCGCTTGGCGGTCTTCTCGGGATAAACCCTTAGAACTTCCTCAATGAGCGCTTTGTTGCGGCTCTTGATCTCCGCGACGCTCTGGGTGGGAGAAATACTCATATTATCGTCTCCATAGCGTTGATGTTAAACGCCGGTCCAACGGGCAAGCCGTTGGACCGGCGCAATTCGAATTACGCGATCGCGGCGAGATCGGCGGCGGTTTTGCCGACTTCGCTTTCGTCGACCTGCTTCATGATGCCGTGCTCCATGAGCATGTCTTCGAGCTCGTCCATGGTGATCGGGGTCGGGATGATGCC
>NZ_JAZHYN010000063.1:0-16606 GCF_036576025.1 Methylocystis borbori
AGACCCCGCGCCCGTCGCGACGCAGGCGCCCAACGCGCCCGCCAAGGCGAGCCCGGCGGCCCCGGCGCAGGAGCCAAAAGCGAAAAGCGAACCCGCTAAGAACGAAGCCGCTCCGAAGGCGGCTGCGCCGGCGAATCAGGCGCCTGGCCAGAATGGCGCGAAAGCGTCCGAGGCGCCGCGGACGACGGCGGCCCGCTCGACCGGCGGGTCGACGAAACGCGCCATCGTGCCGCCGCCCGCCGCCAGTGGAACAACGGCGGTGACGCCGGCGGTCCAAGCGACGACTCCCGCGCCGACGCCCTCCGCTCCCGCCACGGCGAAGACGCCCGTCAACGCCGATACGCCGAAACAGGGCGGATAAACGCAAAAGAGGCGCTCAAACGAGCGCCTCTCGCATTTCCAATCGAGTTTTTGCGCGTTACGCGGCCTTGGACTCGACGATGGTCGCCGCCGGCGCATTGACGCCGATCTCGATGCGGCGGGGCTTCTGCGCCTCCGGAATCTCGCGCACGAGGTCGACATGGAGCAAGCCGTTAACGAGGCTCGCGCCCGTCACGACCACATGATCGGCGAGCTGGAAGCGGCGCTCGAAGGCGCGCGCGGCGATGCCCTGATGCAGCACGTCGCGACCCTCGGCGGATTGCGGCTGCTCTTTCGAGCCCTTGATGGAAAGCGTGTTCTCCTTCGTCTCGACCGACAGCTCATCGCGCGAGAAGCCGGCGACGGCCAGCGTCACGCGATAGGCGTTCTCGCCAGTGCGCTCGATATTGTAGGGCGGGTAGCTTTGAGAAGTCTCGAAGCCGCTCGCCTGATCGAGCATGTTGAACAGGCGGTCGAAGCCCACGGTCTGACGATAGAGGGGGGTAAGATCGAAATGACGCATGACATATCCTCCGATTGAGCGACATGCGGCGCGCTTGCGTAACCGCGCCGCGCCTCTTCGCGCGTCCATTGTGGCCCGCGCTAAAACCGATTTGGGGGGCGCGGCGCGGAAGTTCAAGGGCCGCCGGCCGGCTCGTCCCGAGCCACGTTTGTCTTGCGTCAAGATCGTTGCGCAATAGCCACATGTCTCGCAAATGTCTGATTCGAGTGACCTTGTCTCTTTGCTGGCGAAGAACCGCCGCCTAAGGTTCGCGCATGCGGCATCGAGGGGGCCAAGCTTTCGGACTGAAGGGGCTGTTGCGTACAGCGCGCCTTGCGCTGGCGCTCGCGCTCGTTGTCGCGCTCCAGACCTCCCTTCAGACGCGCATCGCGCATGAGTCGACCGCGCTTCAGACGGCCGTCCATGTGGAGCCGGACTGCGGAGAGCGCGGCCCTGTCGACATAGCCGACGCAGGGTCCCATCCCGTTTCGCATGCGGGGCATTTCTGCGGACATTGCCTGCCGTGCTTGGAGACGAGCGCGGCGATCGACGCGCCTTTCGATTCGCATGTCGCGCCGCCGCGCGTCGTCGAATCCGCTTTTGTCCCGCAAAACGCGGTCGCGCGGCCGCGCGCGGCCGGCCGCGCCGCGCATTCCGCTCGCGCGCCGCCCCTTTTCTCCTGACGTCAAGCTTCCCGCGCGGCGTTCGACCGCGCCGTCGTCTCACCGCCCCAACCGGCGGGCCAGGAGAACTCATCCCATGTCACGTTACGCTCTCATGCGCGGCACAAGCGCCTGCGCGCTCACTTTCGCATTCGTTATCGCCGCTCAGGCGCAAACCGCTCTGCCGGTCATCGTCGTCGGCGCCGCGCCGCGCCCCGCCGCGCCTGCGCCGCAAAAGCCCGCCGACGCGGAGATCGTCGATCAACGCCAGATCGCCGATGAAAAGCCGGCGACCCCCGATACGGCGAAATTGCTCGAAAACACGCCGGGCGTCAGCATGTATGAAAATGGCGGCGTGTCGCGGCTGCCCGCCATTCACGGCATGGCCGACGACCGGCTGAAGATTGTCGTCGGCGGCGTTCAGGCGACCTCCGCCTGCGCGAATCACATGAACCCGCCGCTTTCCTATATCGATCCCAATAATGTGCAGAAGATCGAGGTCCTCTCCGGCGTGATGCCGGTAAGCAAGGGCGGCGATTCGATCGGCGGCTCGATTCTCGTGACGCCGCGCCAGCCCGCCTTCGCGCCGCCTTACGGCGCGCCGCCGCCGGCCGTCGAGGCGCCGGCGGAGCCGTTCCTCCTCGGCTCGCCCTATCCGCCCTTCCTGCCTTTCAACGGACAGGGACTGCGCTTCGGCAATCAGAACGAGCTTCTGGCGACGGGCGCGATCTCGGCCTTCTTCCGCACCAATAATAACGGCATCACCGTCTCGGGCACGGCCAATGTCGCGACGGATCATTGGAGCGTGCTCTATAACGGCGCCTGGTCGCGCGCGACGGACTATCGCATGGGCGGCGGCGAGAAGGTGCTCTCGACCGGTTTCATCTCGGAGCAGCACTCGCTGACGGCGGCCTATCAGAACGAGGGCCATCTGTTCTCGATCCGTGGCGCCGTCGAGCATATTCCCTATCAGGCCTATCCCAATCAGCGCATGGATATGACCGGCAACCGCGGCTACACGGTCGAAGGCAAATATCTCGGCGCCTATGAGTGGGGAACGGTGGACGCGCGCGCCTTCTGGCACCACGTCACCCATACGATGGGCTTCCTTTACGACAAGCAGCCCGCGAACATGCCGATGAATACGATCGGGCATGATTTCGGCTATTCGATCAAGACCGAAATCCCCTTCACGCAGCTTTCCGGCCAGGACCTGCTGCGCCTCGGCAGCGAATATCACGGCTTCAGGCTCAAGGACTGGTGGGAGCCCGTCTATTCATCCGGCATGATGATGATGGGGCCCTTCACCTATTGGAACATCAATAATGGCGACCGCAATCGCGTCGGCCATTTCGCCGAATGGGAGGCCGCCTGGACGCCGAAATGGTCGACGCTGCTCGGCGTGCGCAATGACGTGGTCTGGATGGATACGGGCAACGCCTCTCCCTACGACCCGCGCAACCCCATCCCCATGGGCATGATGATGGGCATGATGATGGGAATGTCCAATCCCGACGCGACGGCCGCGAACATCTTCAATGCGCGCAGCCACGCCCGCACCGACGTGAATTTCGACATGGTGGCGAAAGCCCGCTACCAATATGATGAGATAAGCGTCTATGAATTCGGCTATTCGCGCAAAACGCGCTCGCCCAATCTCTATGAGCGCTACGCCTGGGGCGTCGGATCCATGGCGACCGCGATGGTCAACTGGTTCGGCGATCTCAACGGCTATACCGGCAATCTCGATCTCAAGCCCGAAGTCGCGCATACGGTCGGCGTGACCGGCATATGGCGCGACCCCGCCGGCAATTGGGAAGCCCGGGTCAATCCCTACTACAGCTACATCGAGAACTTCATCGACGCCGACCGGGTCAGCAATCTCTCGGGGCCCGCCGGACTGATCTTCCCGGTGCTGCAGTTCCGCAACCACAAGGCGGAAATCTACGGCTTCGACGTGTCGGGCCGGCTGAAGCTCCTGGAGACGCCGGAATACGGGCTGTTCACGGCTACGGGCAATATCAACTACGTCTACGGCAAAGACCTCGATATGCCCAATTACACCGCCTGCGGCCTCTCCGGCGCAACCTGCTATCTGCTCGCGCGGAATTTCAGCAAAGGCGACGGGCTCTATCACATCATGCCGCTGACCGCGCGCGGCGCGCTCGAGCATCGGTTCGGCGGCTGGACGAGCGCCGTCGAACTGCAGCTCGTCGACAACAAGACGCATGTCTCCGTCGCCCGCAACGAGTTGAAAACCGGCGGCTATGCGCTCGTCAATCTGCGCACGGCCTATGACTGGGGCAATATGCGATTCGATCTGGGGTTGGAGAACTTCTTCGACCAGCTCTACTATCCCCCGCTCGGCGGCCATTATTTCACGCTGGCGAAGGTCACCGGCAATCCTTTGAATTACGGGCCTGTGCCGGGCATCGGGCGGAATTTTGTCGCCGGGCTGACGGTGCGCTTCTGACAACGTCTTGCTATGATGGCGAGGAGGCGGCGCGACGGCGCGTCGCCTCTTTTGCATGAGTCGACATGAAACGCATCTTTGCTTGTCTCCTCTTCGCGGCGCTTTCGAGCAGCGCGGCGCGCGCCGAAATCATCGGCATGCAGGTTCCGCGCGCCGTCAGCGAAGAGGAGATGAAGGCGTCGCTGCGACAGGTCGACCTCGTCGACGAGAAGGGCGCGCCGCTCAATCTCAACGGGCTGATCGGCGACGGCAAGCCGACGCTGGTGACGCTCTGGGCGCATTGGTGCGCGAATTGCCGGGCCGAAGTATCGGGCTTCAAGGCGATCGCCAACGCCTGTCCGAACCGCTGGAACGTCGTCTTCGTTTCGGCGCGCCGGAACGACTATCCGAAAGACGTCGCAGCCTTCAAAAGTTTTGGCCTGCCGTGGAAGTTTTATAATGTCGCAAAATCAGCGCAAAGCGACGTGAGCAAGGCGCGCGTCGCGCGGGCGTTCTATGGCGCGACCGCCGATGGCGGAATTGTCACGCCGCTGCATTATTTTGTCTCTTCGACCGGGGTCATCGAGGCGATCGTCAACGGCCGGATGGATTTCACCGAACCGCAGCGACTCGCGGCTTTCTGCGAGAAATAACGAAAGGGCGCACATGGCGTCGACCGGCCTGAGCAGGGACTTGTTTTTTCCATGGCGCAAAGAGAAGGCGCTGTCGCATAGCGGCGAGCCCATGCTCGGACTTGTCGGGACGACAGACAATCCCATTCCCGACGGCGCGACGGTTTTCCTTTTGAAGACGCGCGACGGGCGGCGGCTGCGCGCGGCGAGCTTCCCCTGCCCTGGCCGGGCGCGCGGCACGGTCGCGCTGTTTCAAGGCCACAATGAATTCATCGAAAAATATTTCGAGACGATCGAGGATCTGCGCAAGCGCGGCCTCGACGTCGTCGCGCTCGACTGGCGCGGTCAGGCGGGCTCCGAGCGCGAACTGGACGATCCGCGCAAAGGCCATATCGACGATTTCTCGCAATATCAGCGCGACCTCGAGGTTTTCGTTTCCGAAGTCTTGAGTTCGCGCCCGCAACCCTGGTTCGCGCTCGCCCATTCGATGGGCGCCGCCATTCTCCTCGACGCGGCGCATGCCGGACGCGCGCCATTTCGCCGCTTCGTCCTCAGCGCGCCGATGATCGATCTCGCCAATCTGCGGTTTCCGCGCGGCTCGCGCTGGCTCGCCGATACGCTCGACATGTGCGGGTTTGGCGGCATGTTCATTCCCGGCGGCGGCGGCGCGTCCTTTATGGAGAAGCCTTTCGAAGGCAATCTGCTGACGACCGATCCGGTCCGCTTCGCGCGCAACGCAGGAATCATCAGGACCGCGCCGCAACTCGTGATCGGCGATCCGACGATCGGCTGGGTCAACGCCGCCTTCCGCTTGATGAAGGCGTTCGAATCCCCCGATTACGCCCGTCGCATTCGCTCGGCCATTCTCGCCGTCGCCTGCGGACGCGAGGCTGTCGTCTCCAACGCCGCCATCGAGCGCTTCGTTCAGCAGCTCAACAATGGGGCGCTGGCGGCGATCCCCGGCGCGAAGCACGAAATATTGATGGAGCGCGACGAATTGCGCGCGCAATTCTGGCGGGCCTTCGACGCTTTCATCCCCGGAAGCGCCGCCGAATAATCAGCCCGCGAGCAGTTTCAGCGCCGCCTCATGCAGAGCCGGATCGCCGGCGGCGACGATCGCGCCGCCCATGGCGGCGTTGCCGCCGCTCCAGTCCGTTATGACGCCGCCTGCTCCCTCGATTATCGGGATCAGCGCGACGATGTCATAGGGCTTCAAATTCGATTCGATGACGAGATCGACATGGCCGGCGGCGAGCGCGCAATAGGCGTAACAGTCTCCCCCATAGCGCGACAGACGCGTCTCGCGCTCGACGCGATAGAACCCTTCGCGCAGCGCCACATCGATGAGCAGCGGCGAAGTGGTCATCAGCGTCGCTTGTTCGAGGCGCGGACAGGGCCGGGTCGAAAGCTTGCGCTTCTCTAAGCCGCCCCTCTCGCCTTCAGGTCCCCGCGCCAGCCCGCGCCAATAGGCCGCCTCGCCGTCGCCAAAGAAGCGTTCGCGCGTAAACGGCTGGCTCATCAGCCCGTAGCAGGGGCGCCCGCGGTGGGCGAGGCCGATTAGCGTTCCCCATAGCGGCAGGCCGCAGATGAAGCTCTTGGTGCCGTCGATCGGATCGAGCACCCAGACATATTCGGCGTCTTCGCGCAGAAGACCGAATTCCTCGCCATAGACGCCATGTCCGGGAAAAGTCGTCTCGATCAGCCGCCGCATCGCGAGCTCGGCGGCGCGGTCGGCTTCCGTCACGGGATCGAAGGCGCCGCCATGCGCCTTGTCGTCGGCGGCGAGCGCGGTGCGAAAGAAAGGCATGATCGCTTCCGCCGAAACATCCGCGAGACGCCCGACGAATTTCTCGAAATCGACAGCGGTCATGCCAACTCCAGGCCAGAGGCTATATCAGGATCGTTTGAGAATGATGAGAGCGAGATCGTTATGGATGCGCGACCGCGCTATTCGGCCGCCGCCCGCCGCTCGCCGCTCAGCGCCTCGCCCGTGTGCACGTCCCGCGCCAGTTCGGCGATGACTTCGGCGAGATCGCGCGCGACGGCCTCGAAGCGCCGGTTCTTTTCGATCGTCGCCTCGTCCATGTAAAGCCCGCGCGACACCTCGATCTGGATCGCGTGCCAGCCGGCGGCGGGCTTGCCGTAATGCTCGGTGATGAAGCCGCCGGCGTAGGGGCGATTGCGCGTCACATGATAGCCGCGGTGGCGCAGCCGGTCCTCGACGATGTCGACCATTCCCGTCGAGGCGCTCGCGCCATAGCGGTCGCCGATGACGAAATCGATGCGACGCTTGTCGCCGCGCGCGGCGAGCATGGGATCGCGCGCGCCGTTCGAAGGCATGGAATGGCAGTCGATCAGCACGGCGACGCCGAAGCGATTCGCCGCGCGCTCCATCAGCGCGCGCAGCGCCGCGTGATAGGGCTTGTAGAGGCTTTCGATGCGTTGCAGCCCCTCTTCGAGCGAAAGCCGCTGGCCGTATATTTCCCGCGCGTCGGCGACGACGCGCGGAATGGTGCCGAGCCCTGCGGCGACCCTCAGCGAGCGGGTGTTGGCGAAATGCGGCAGCGCGCCGCCGAAGAGCTTCGGGTCGAGCTCATAGGGCTCGCGATTGAGGTCGAGATAGGCGCGCGGAAAGCGCGCGCAAAGCAGCGGCGCGCCGATCGCCGCCGCGGGCGCGAAGAGATCGTCGACATAGGCGTCTTCCGAGCGGCGCAGAGTCGACGCGTCGAGCGGCGTCGCGGCGAGGAAGCGGGCGGGATAGATGCGGCCGGAATGCGGGGAGGAAAAAACGAGCGGCGAGAGAAGATCGGACGGTTCGAAGACGTCGAAAGCCTGTTCGAACTCCGGCTCGCATGCCGGCAGGCCCCTGGGAATCGACTCCCGCCAGTCGCGCGCGCCCTCGTTCATTCGCTCCGTCTCGAAAGCTGGCCATCCCCGCCCTTCTCGTCCCAAGCGCAGGCGCGACGGCGCCGGCGCTCGATCGGGACGGGGCGTAAGGCTATATTCACAGCTACGTTAACGCGGCGTCGCATCAGTTTCACCTGATATTTACGAAGCTCGGGCGAAATGCGGATCAAAGACGAGAGGGTGGCGATGAACGACGGTCCGGGCGCGAAAATTCTGCTTGCCGAAGACGACAATGACATGCGGCGTTTTCTGGTCAAGGCTCTGCAGCAGGCGGGCTTTTCCGTCTCCTCCTTCGACAATGGGGCTTCCGCCTACGACCAGCTCAGGGTGGAGCCCTTCGAACTGCTGCTGACCGACATCGTGATGCCGGAAATGGACGGAATCGAGCTGGCGCGTCGCGCCACCGAGCTCGATCCCGACATCAAGGTGATGTTCATCACCGGCTTTGCGGCCGTGGCGCTCAACCCCGACAATCGGGCCCCCCAGCAGGCGAAAATCCTGTCGAAACCCTTCCATCTGCGCGACCTCGTCACCGAGGTTCAGCGCATGCTCGCCGCCTGAGAATTAGGCGCAGGCCTCGCAAATCGCCGCGACATGGCGCTCGTCGGTGCCGCAGCAGCCGCCAAGGATGCGCAACGACGGATGCGCCGCGCGCAGGCTTTTACAGCGCCGGCCGAGATCGTCCGGATCGCCGGAATCGAGCGTCGTCGACTGGTCAAGTTCGGCGTGGCTCTTCATTGAGGCGTTGGCCTTGACGCCGGCGAGCCGCCGCATCCAGGGCTCGTCCGCAGCAAGCGCTTGTTCGAAATGCGCCGGATGGGCGCAATTGACCATATAATAAGCAGGCGCGGCGTCGGTTTCGCGGTCCACGGTCTCGATGGCGTCGCCCAGCGTCGGGCCGCTGACGAGCCTGCCATCCGTCTCCACCGTGAAGGAGATCGCGCAAGGCATGTTCGCCGCCCGGGCCGCGCGGGCGATCCCGACCGCTTCCTCGACATAGGTCAGGGTATAGGCGCCGACCATGTCGGCGGCCGTTTGCGCGAAGGTTTCGATCTGCGGCGCATGATAGGCCTCGGCCTCTCCAGCGCTCATCCGGCCGGCGACATAGCCGTCGCCGCGGGGGCCAATGGCGCCGCCGATGACGATCGGCGCATCCGGCGTTTCCCATTCGGCGCGCAGCCCCTCGATAAGCTCGATCGACAGCGCGTTTATCCGCCGCAGAGCGGCCACGTCATAGCCGAGCTTCGCGCCCCAATCCGCATTGGCGCGCCAGGTGGCGCCGTCGAGGATAATGCCACGCCCGTGGCGCCGGGCGATCGCGAGGTAACGCTCGTAATAGGCCCGCAGCCGCGCGCGGCCCTCTTCGCTGTCGAGCAGGACGAAGGAGGCGAATTCCGGCAGATCGACGCCCTCGTGGAAAATAAAGGTCGTCTCCATTCCGCCGTCGCTGACGAAAAGTCCCGGTTTGAGCTGAGGCAGGTCCGCTCGATATTTCCCCATGCGTCGCTCCAGAAACAGGCGGGCGGAAGCGGGCGAACTTGCCCTCTTCCGCCGGTTGCGCTATCAGCGCGGCAAATCGCTTATTTCGATCGGCCGCCCCGCGCCGGAAGGCTCCGGGGCGCTTGCCGTTTTTATCGCAGGAAGGACCCGCCGCAATGAAAAAGGATATCCACCCCGATTACCACACGATCAAGGTTGTGATGACCGACGGGACCGAATATACGACTCGCTCCACCTGGGGCCAGGAAGGCGACACGCTGCATCTCGACATCGATCCCAAGACCCATCCGGCCTGGACCGGCGGATCGACGCAGCTGCTGGATCGCGGCGGCCGCCTGTCGCGCTTCAACTCGCGCTTCGGCAATATCAACTTCGGCAAGAAGTAAGAAAGAAGAAAAAAGGCGGCCGAGTCGCCGCCTTTATAGTTTGGTTGGCTCGATTATTATGATTGCGCGAAGGCTTCCCGCAGCCTCGCCAGCTGCGCCTCGATGGGACTCGCGGGAATGACGGGCCGCGCCGCGAGAGGCGCAGGCGGCGCGTAAATCAACTGGTCGAGGTGGATGATCCGCGCCTGCAGGCGAAGGGAATGCAGCGAGAGATCGCGCAACCGCTGCGGCAAGCGCTCGAAGAGATCCGGCTCGGTGGCGAGCTCCTGCTGATTCAGCTTCACCCGATGTTTCTCGCTCGCCGACTGGCTGCGGGTCAGCTCTCCCTGATTGACCGCGCGCTGCAGCAAGAGCCAGGAGGCGATCTGCATCAGCCGCGTCGTCAGACGCATGCTCTCGGCGGCGTAGGCGAGCGCCTCGGCGCGGGGGAGCGCCTTCGCTTCCTCCCGCCCCTGTCCGTCGAGATAAGCGGCGGCCTCTTCGACGAGGCCCATGCCTTCCCGGAATATGGCCCCGAAGGCCTCGGAGCACGCCAGTTTTTCGGCGAAGGAAACCGGCTCAGGCGTTTTGCCGGCGCTGTCTTTGGCGCGACCCATCACACATCCATACAGGTGATCCGGCCGCAAATGTCGGCCCGAAGGATGCGCGAACACTAGCCCAGGAGACGCGACGGCGCGCGCTTAGCCTTTCTTTAACCTTAATGGCGAAAGCCCAGCGCGCTCTCAGCAAGCTAGAGCATGGTCGTCAATGGACGCGCGCGAATACTCTGAACCCGCAAAAAGAGAGCCGCGACGCGGCTCTCAAGGCTTCTTGACAGGGAGGCTTCAAGGATGAGCGGAGAAGAGGCCGCTCGGGAGTCCCACTCAAGGGACGCATTGAGCGTGATCCTTACTTGCTAAAATAAGGTTAACGGCCGTCGGCGCCGCTAATGCCTTGAATGATTGCGCTTTATACGGCCCCTCAGCGCGAATTCGTCAGCGCGCGCGGGCGACCCACGTCGAAGCGGCTTCCGCCGGGGACCGCCCCGGATGGGACAATTGCGCGAGGCCGAGGCAGAAGAGCAAAATCAGGCACGCACGCAACGCTTGGCCGATCGTGATCGGCGCAATGCCGAGCGCGCGCTCCGGCGACGGCGCTTCCGAGCGCGGAGTTGCGATCGCCCCTCTGCTGACGGACGCGTCTTGCCGCGGAGCGATGCGCATTTGGGGACGAAAGGCGGCCGGCGACGGGTTGTTCGAAACGGCCGGTCTCATGTCGAAGCCTTTCAGGGGAAGCGGAACTGCAGCAAGTTTTGAGCAAAGCGCTTAAGAAGCTATGAATGGACGCCGAGTCGTTTCATCGGAATGGCGCAGACGCATTTTCTTCGTCGCACCGGTCCCCGCTTGGGCGAAAAATGCTCTATGGGAAGGACCGGCTCCACGCCGACAGCCCGAAATGCGTCCCCCTCCCCGGCGACGTCCCTTCGTCCTTTCCGCAAACGTCCTCCGGCGTTTAAGCGATCTCCCCGCTTTCAAGGTCCTTGTCGTATGATTCGCTCCGCATTGATGAATGTGATGACCGCCGCGGCGCTCAAGGCCGGCCGCGGCCTCAAGCGCGATTTCGGCGAGGTCGAGAATCTTCAGGTGTCCGTCAAGGGTCCGGGAGATTTCGTGACTTCCGCCGACAGGAAGGCGGAAAAGACGCTCTTCGAGGAACTGTCGAAGGCGCGTCCCGGCTATGGCTTTCTCCTGGAGGAAGGCGGCGGCGTCGAAGGGTCCGACAAGAGCCATCGCTGGCTCATCGACCCGCTCGACGGCACTTCGAACTTCCTGCATGGCGTGCCGATCTTCGCCATCTCCATTGCGCTGGAGCGCGAGGGGCGGCTCGTCGCCGGCCTCGTCTATAATCCCGCGACCGACGACATGTTCGTCGCCGAACAGGGGCAAGGCGCCTATTTCAACAATCGGCGCATGCGCGTGGCGGCCCGCCGCTCCCTCGCCGACAGCATGGTCGCCTGCGGCATCCCGCCCCTGGCGCGCGTGCGCGACCACGACTCCTTCAAGCGCGAACTTGCCGCCGGCATGGCGAAGATCGGCAATATCCGCCGCCTGGGCGCCGCCGCGATCGACCTCGCCATGGTGGCCTGCGGACGGTTCGACGGCTATTGGGAACGCGGCATAAACTCCTGGGACATCGCCGCGGGAGTCGTGCTCGTGCGCGAAGCGGGCGGCTTCGTCAGCGACCTTTCGGGCGGCGGCGACATGCTCGACAAGGGGGAGATATGCGCCGGCAATGAAACGATCCATCGGCAATTGCTCGAAGTGATGAGGAAGGCGTGAACGCCCTGCCCCCCCACGAAGCGCAAAACCTGCGTCCGCGCGTCGACGGCGACTGGCCCGCCATGCTCGAACTCTGGGTCGTCGCTTGGCGCGCGACCTATCCCGAAATCGATTTCGAGGCGCGCCGCGACTGGCTGCTGCGCCACATCAGCGCGCTGGAGGCGCAGGGCGCGCAAACCCTCTGCCTTTTCGACTCCGCCGCCGCGCTCGCGGGCTTCGTCGTCATCAATCCGGCGACCGGCTGGCTCGACCAGATTTGCGTCTCGCCGGGCCATTTTGGCTCCGGCGCGGGCGGAAGGCTTCTCGCGGCGGCGCGCGGCGTCTCGCCGGGCGTCATTCGTCTCGACGTCAACGCCGACAACGTCCGCGCGATCCGATTTTACGAGCGCGACGGCTTCGTTAGCGTCGGCCGCGGCGCCAATACGCTCTCCGGCCGCGAGACCGTCATGATGGAGTGGCGGGCTTAACGGCCCCGCCTTGCCTCAAGGCGCGTCGCCAAGATTGGCGATGCGGATCATATTGGTCGCGCCGGGCGTGCCGAATGGCATGCCGGCGACGATGATGACGCGATCGCCCGGCTCCCCGAAGCCTTCGCTCTGGGAATATTCGCAGGCGCGTCCCACCATGTCTTCGATGTCGGTCGCGTCGCGCGTCTCGAGCGCGTGCACCCCCCACACGAGCGCAAGGCGTCGCGCCGTATCGCGCTTAGGGGTCAGCGCCAGGATCGGCGATTGCGGCCGCTCGCGGGCGATGCGCAGCGCCGTCGAGCCCGACGACGTCCAGGCGATGATCGCGTTCGAATGCAGCGTCTGGGCCACGTCGCGCGCCGCCACCGCAATCGCGTCGGCGGAAGTCGGATTGGGCAATTCCCCGCGCTGGGCGTTGATGATCGAGCGGTAGATCGCGTCGGTTTCGACTTCCTCGGCGATGCGGCTCATCGTCGCCACGGCGTCCTGCGGATATTGGCCGGCCGCGCTTTCCGCCGACAGCATGACGGCGTCGGCGCCCTCGAAAACGGCGGTCGCGACGTCGGAGACCTCCGCGCGCGTCGGCAGCGGCGAGAGGATCATCGATTCGAGCATCTGCGTCGCGATGACGACGGGCTTGCCGAGCCGGCGCGCCGAGCGGTTGATGCGCTTCTGCAAGCCCGGCACACGCTCGAGGGGCACTTCGACGCCGAGGTCGCCGCGCGCCACCATCAGCGCGTCGGAAACGTCGATGACCTCTTCGAGGCGCAAGATGGCTTGCGGCTTCTCGATCTTCGCCATCACCAGCGCGCGGCCCTGGGTGATCCGCTTTACTTCGAGCACGTCCTCGGGACGCTGGACGAAGGAGATCGCGACCCAGTCGACGCCTTCCTTCAGCGCCGCGTCGAGGTCGGCGCGGTCCTTGGGGGTCATCGAAGTGATGGGAATCTCGGTGTCCGGCAGGCTCACGCCCTTGCGGTTCGAGAGGCGGCCGGCGATATCGACGACGGCGTGCGCGCGATCGGGCGAGGTTTCGACGACATGCAGCCGCACCCGCCCGTCGTCGATGAGGATCGTGTCATTGACCTTCAGAGCGGCGAGGATTTCGGGATGCGGCAGGCGCACGCGGGCGGCGTCGCCCGGCGTCGGATCGCTGTCGAGGACGAAGACGTCGCCCTTGCGCAGATGCACGGAGCCTTCCTCGAAGGCGCCGATGCGGAGCTTCGGCCCCTGCAAATCGACGAGAACGCCGATCGCGCGCGACATCTCCGCTTCGATCTCGCGGATGATGCGCACATAGCTTGCAAGGCCCGCGTGGTCCGTATGGCTCATATTGATGCGAAAGACATCCGCCCCGGCGCGCGCGAGGCCGGCGATCACGGCCTTGTCGACCGACGCCGGACCGAGCGTGGCGATGATCTTTACGCGGCGCGACCTTCTCATGGCTGATCCACATCCATTTCTTGGCGGTTCATTGCGCCGGCGGGGCGGCGTTGGGGTCTGTGAGCTGCACGGTCCAGCTTTTCGCGTCGCGTCCCGTGTCGATCTCGAAAAATCCGGTGCGGTCGAACCCGCGGGCGAAGCAGTCCTCGCGCCCGTCGATGCGAAACTCCCGGTCGCGCGTGCACATGAACGCCTTGCCTTTCCACTCCCCGCCGCGCTCGTCCATGGCGTAGACATAATAATATTGCGCGGCGAGCGGCCCCCGCAGCAGCGTCTCGCATACCGTCGGCCGCAGGTTCCACCATCCTTCCGACAGCCAGTTGCGCCCGTCCGTATAGGCGATGGCGACGCTCACGCGCACGGCGGTGTTATTGCACAGGCGGAAGTCGGCGCGGGCCGGGGCGACGGCGCAAAACAGAGCGGCGATAAGGAGAGCGCGACGAATCATACCCTTAGCGAAGTTGGAAAACATTCTGAAGACAAGCCGCGTCGCCGGCATGCGTGGCGCGGGAGAAGGGTTTCGCCCGACCATCCGCCTGCATGCGGAAGTTGCGGCGGCGACAGGCAAACCATGCCTTCGGGACTTTGTCCACCCTTGACGGCGCGAAGACTAGAGCGCGCTGCGAAAAAGCAGGCGCCGGTTTTTCGCGTAAAGCGCGCTCTAAGCTTTTGAATCGATCACGTCATCTGCGTTTAGGCGATTCCGCCTAAACGCAGCGTGATCTAACGCGCTTTCCGATCGGACGGAATCGTCTAATCGATAAGAAATCGCGCCAAATGAATAAGCTGGAGCAAGTTCTGATCGAAAAAGTCTGGCAACTTTTTCGGAACTTGCTCTTCCTTCTCAAACTGGGGACGCTGGAACGGAAAGCCCCGCCGCGGTTGGCGAGGGCGCGGCGTAAAGGAAAAAGGCAATGACGCGACGCCTCGCCATTCTTCAGGGACACCCCGACCCCTCGGCCGAGCGCTTCGGACGCGCGCTTGCGGCCGCCTATGCGCGCGGCGCCGCGCGCGGCGGCCATGAGACGCGAACCGTCGATGTGGCGACTCTCGATTTCTCGCCATTGCGAACGCGGCGGGAGTTCGAAGAGGGAACGCCGCCCGACGATATCCGCCGCGCGCAGGAGACGCTCGCGTGGGCGGATCACTGGGCGATCTTCTATCCGCTCTGGTTCGGCGACGCGCCGGCTCTCTTCAAAGCGTTTGTCGAACAGGCTTTTCGGCCCGGCTTCGCGCTGCGCTACAGACCAAGCGGGCTGCCTGAAGGGCTCCTCAAGGGCAAATCCGCGCGCCTCGTCGTCACCATGGGCATGCCGGCTTTTGTCTATCAGTGGTTTTTCCTCGCGCATGGTTTGCGCAATCTGAAGCGGAACGTGCTGTCCTATTCCGGCGTATCGCCGGTTCGCGCCACGCTCATCGGATCGGCGAAAGCGCTCGATGAGGCGACGGCGCAGCGATGGCTCGCGGCGCTCGAAGAATTGGGCCGGCAGGCGAATTGACGCGTCGGCTTCTCTATTCGCGGCGCAGGATCTCGGCCGCCTGCACGGCGAAATAGGTCAACACGCCCGCGGCGCCGGCGCGTTTGAAAGCCAGCAGGCTCTCCATCATCGCGCGCTCGCCGTCGAGCCAGCCGTTTTGCGCGGCCGCCGTCAGCATCGCGTATTCGCCCGACACCTGATAGGCGAAGGTCGGCGCGTGAAAGGCGTCGGCGACGCGGCGCACGATGTCGAGATAGGGCATGCCCGGCTTCACCATCACCATATCGGCGCCCTGCTCCAGATCGAGCGCCACTTCGCGCAGCGCTTCGTCGGTATTGGCGGGGTCCATCTGATAGGTGCGCTTGTCGCCCTTGAGCGTTTTATTGGTGCCGATAGCGTCGCGGAAGGGACCATAAAAGGCCGAAGCGTATTTCGCCGCATAGCTCATGATCTGGACATTCTCGAAACCCTCCGCGTCGAGCGCGGCGCGTATCGCGCCGATGCGACCGTCCATCATATCGGAAGGCGCAATGACGTCGGCGCCGGCCTGCGCCTGAATGACCGCCTGTCGCGTCAGCACGGCCACGGTCGCGTCATTGACGATCTCTTCGCCGACGAGCAATCCGTCGTGTCCGTGGCTCGTATAGGGATCGAGCGCGACATCGGTGATGAGGCCGATGTCGGGAACGCTCGCCTTGATCGCGCGGCAGGCGCGGCAGACGAGATTGTCGGGATCGAGCGCGGCGCGCGCCGCCTCGTCGCGCAATCCCGGATCGATATTGGGAAAGAGCGCGACGGCGGGCAGGCCGAGCGCGGCCGCCTGCGCAACCGCCTGCGTCGCCTGGTCGATCGAATAGCGAAAGACGCCGGGCATGGAGGCGATGGCGTCGCGCCGGCCTTCGCCCTCGATAACGAAGAGCGGCCAGATGAGATCCGACGCGTCGAGCGTCGTCTCGCGCACGAGGCGCCGGGCCCAGTCGCTCTTGCGATTCCGGCGCGGGCGCTGGGACAGGCTCAGTCGGGTCGCGACAGGTTTTTCCGGTTGCGTCATGGCGCCTCCAATACGCCCGAGGCTGTAACATGCGCGCCTTTGGCGTCAATGGCGCGCGGGCGCCAGGCGACGGAAACACAGGCGCATCCCACGAAATCGTCAATCTCTCAAATATAAAGGATGGAGCGGCATCCGGCTTTGAGACGGCGTCGCGAGGCGATTTTGTCTCAAACGATCCAGCTTAGGACGCCGCCGCGAGCCTTTCGGCACCGGCCGACTATGGGGTATAGAAGCGCAACGATGAGCGGACGCGCTCGAGGATAGACATTGCAATTCGACGCGCGCCTTTCAGTCGCCTTCCGCGCATGCCAACGCGCCGCGATCATCGTCTCCGCGACGCTGACGCTCGGCGCGTCGCCAGCATGGAGCCAAGCCGCGGCGAAGGCCCCGCAGAGCGGCGTCGCCGCCGCGCCGGAAAAGCGCAAGGAAGCGCCGGCGCCCGCGCCGA